>CAIZLM010000264.1 GCA_903933805.1 uncultured Bacteroidota bacterium
ACCGTTCAAGTAGTTGGTTTGGGAAGGGGAAACGTAAGCAATGAATACGGTTTCTACTCGCTGGGGATACCAGAGGGCCGGGACTCCGTTGTGTTGCGCTTCAGCTATATAGGCTATGAAACAGTGCTCAAAAAAGTATTGCCTACTGCATCGGTAAAACTGGACCTTTCTCTTGTGCCCGTGGGATCCATGATACAAGAAGTCGTCATCAAAGCCAATGCCCTGGAGGAGAAAATGAAGAGTACCGAAATGTCGGTAACCACCATCAGTACCCGGGAAATAAAAGCGGTACCTGCCCTGTTTGGCGAAACAGACATCATCAAAATTTTACAACTCAAGCCTGGTTTTACCCCCGGGTCAGAGGGCACTACCGGACTATTTGTGCGTGGCGGCAATTCAGACCAGAATCTGATTGTTTTAGATGAAGCCGTGGTGTATAACCCCAACCACCTTTTTGGTTTTTTCAGCACATTCAACTCTGACGCTGTCAAAGACCTAAAAGTGTACAAAGGGGGCTTTCCTGCCCAGTATGGCGGTCGGCTCTCCTCGGTCATTGATGTGCGCATGAAAGAAGGCAACAACAAAAAATACAGCGGATCAGGCGGTATTGGGCTCATCTCTAGCAGATTGACCCTAGAAGGGCCCATCAAAAAAGACAAATCATCCTTTATTGTCAGTGGTCGCCGTACATACGTTGACCTGATTACCCGACAGGTCAACAAGGGCAATGCCGACAAGGAAGACTTTGTAAAAATTCCAGATTACTATTTTTACGACCTGAATACCAAGGTAAACTTCACATTGAGCGAAAAAGACCGGCTGTACCTCAGTGGCTACTTTGGTCGCGATGTCTTTAACTTCAAAGATGAAAACTTTAATTTCCGATTTGATTGGGGCAACAGCACCGGAACAGCGCGTTGGAACCACGTTTTTGGACCGAAATTGTTCTCCAACGCTACTTTTACCTTCTCCGATTACCGGTATAAAATCCAAAATATTCTGCAAGGATTCTCCTTCAGTCTCAGCAGCAATATCAAAGATGCCAACACCAAAGTAGATTTTTACTACCAACCCAACAACAAACACACGATCCGATTCGGCGCCAATATCACCTACCACGACTTCATCACCGCCAGGCTCAAAGCCGGCAGCGACGATGGTCAGGTCAAGTTTGAAGCTGGTAGAACCTACAATGGAATAGAATACGGCACCTATATATCCGACGAATGGACAGTTGCCCCCAGGGTAAAAGTTAACTACGGACTACGTTTTTCGGCTTGGCAAAACAATCCCGCTACCTATACCAATGTAGAACCGCGGGCAGCGGTCAATTATTCCGTCAGCGACCGTTGGTCATGTAAGGCCTCCTATGCGCGCATGAACCAATATGTACACCTATTGGCCAGCAGCGGACTTTCATTGCCCACTGACATTTGGTACCCCAGTACGGAAGGCATAAAGCCTGAAATCAGCGACCAATTGGCCATTGGAACTTCCTATCTACTCGGGAATCAAGTTTTGATTACCTGGGAGGCTTGGTACAAATGGCTTCAAAACCAAGTCGATTTCGTAGATGGCGCTGAACTATTCGGCAACAACGATCTGGAGAATGAACTCACCATTGGCCGCGGCTTTGCCTACAGCCCGCTGGAGCTGGAAATTGAGAAAAAAGAAGGAAAACTCACCGGTTGGATAGGTTACACCCTTGCTTGGGTGAAGCGTGGCAGATTCGCCGATATCAATGGCGGCGCCTATTTCCCGCCCCGATTTGACACCAGACACAATTTCAGTATTGTAGGAACGTATGAATTGACCAAAAAATGGCAATTTACAGCTACTTGGGTGTACTCTTCAGGCTACGTAAGCTGGTTGCCTTTGGGGCGATATGCTATTCAAGATATTCCTGGAGCACCTTTCCAAACCGTTGTACCGGTGTATGGCGCCCGCAATACGTATCGGTATCCGGCGTACATGCGCGGTGACCTCGGCATCGTTTACAAGTGGAAAAAAAGGTACAGCGAACACGATATCACCCTCAGCGTGTACAATGTGACCGATCGGCGCAACCCCTATTTCCTGTACTTAGACGCCCAATACGACAACACACCACTCGGCGATATCCCCGTTGGCGTACAAGCCAAGCAAGTTTCACTTTTTCCCATCCTGCCAAGTTTCACTTGGAATTTTAAGTTTTAACCCAGCCTAACCGTTATGAACAACTTCAAAAATATCGCTTGGCTTGCAGGCATGGTCTTTTTCACTGCTTGTAACCTCACCAACGACGTCACGATTGACCTGCCGGCATACGAACGGCAACCCGTGGTTGAGTGTTACCTGGAACCCGGAAAGCCGTTCCAACTCTTGCTTACCCAGAGTTATGCTTTCTTTGACCCGTTTGGGCTGGATTCTTCCTTTTTGCAAAAAACACTGCTGGAAGGCGCCTTGGTCACCATTCGATACAACGGAAGAACCGATACCTTGGAGAACAGGCTTACCCTCGATCCCAGTCCAATCAAGATTTATAACTACGTAGGAAACAACCTGGTGCCATCCACGCCGGGAACTGCGTTTGAATTGTACATTGAATTGCCCAACAACGGCGGTAATATTACGTCCAGTACCACCATGTTGCCATTTGTGCCCATTGACAGTGTTGTGGTAAATTTCAATACCGACCCGACTTTTGCACCGCTTGCCCGTACCTTAATGTACATCACAGACGACACCCTTCAGCCAAATTACTTCCGCAGGATGTTGCATCACGCCTCTTTGGACAGTGTGCCAGAGCAGGATTTTTTGGTGACCGACCGGTTCTCACAGACCGCACTGATCGCATTCGGAAGTGGGTATGATTTGATGGAAGGCGACACCGTCTTCAATACCATCTTCCACATCCAACAAGACTACTACGACTATGTGGAGAGCTACCAGTTGGCCATTTCGGGTAATTTAAACCCCTTTTCACAGCCATCACCCATCAAAAGCAACGTACAGGGTACTGGTAATCCACTCGGAATTTTTACCTGTCTGGTGTATGACCGGGATACCACGATCATTAAAAGGTAGTAACTGGTTGGCGTGGTCGCGTCTGAGACAAAAAAGTGGACCTTTTGTTAACATTCAGTGTGCCACCTTGCCAATTAGAGGTGGGTATATCCGGCAACAAGGCAATAATTTCCATTTGCCAAAGTTATTTACACATGGGTTTGCGTGCGGAATATCATGCCAATACCAGGCACACAGTTTTGTGTAATTGTAACTGGTTAGGTGGCAATTTTGGTAACGCACTTAGTGGTATGTAGTTTGGCCCATAAAAATTTTATTTTTTGACCAAACACGACCACTTCACTGGATACGATTTTTTTGCAACAGCAAAAATTTATTTCAATTTACTGCAACCATGACAAAGCACCTGTTTGTTCTCTTGTTGATTGTAACGGTCGGTTCACTGCACGCACAGTGTATTTCGGGCGATTGCAAAAACGGAATAGGCACGTATAAATACCCATCCGGAGCCCGATACACGGGTCATTTCGAGCATGGTGAAATACAAGGGGTGGGTGTTTGTTACTACACCGATGGCAGTAAATACCAAGGAGAATGGGTGAATCGGTTTCCGGAGGGGAAAGGCACTAAAATGTATCCTGATGGGACTACACGGGTAGGTCTATGGAAAAAAGGGAAACCGGTGGATGCTCAGGGGCAAATCTTAGCGGAGTACGTTGCCCGAGAAAAAGAAGCGTTGGCAGACGATGGTACCAACATTCAATGCGGATGCTTGGCTGGTGATTGCATACAGGGACCTGGTACTTTTGCCTACCCCGATGGCAGTAAGTATGATGGAAACTTCGTGCATGGGAAATTTGAGGGTGCCGGTATTTTTTCTTTTGCCAATGGCGATATTTATGACGGAAATTTCAAGGAAAATTACCCCGACGGCCAAGGAAGAAGAACATTGAAAGACGGAACTACGGAGAATGGGACGTGGCTTCTGGGTGAATTTCAGGGCAATAGCCTCATCGAACACGGGAAAGCAGGGTGTGTCGAAGGCGACTGTGAAAACGGTGAAGGCGTTTTTGTGTACAAGGAAGGTTCGGCGCGGTACACTGGCCAATTCAAGGAGCATACCCCTCATGGTTTCGGAACCTGTGCCTACGCCAACGGAGACTCGTACACTGGGGAGTGGTCGCAAGGCGCCTATGAAGGTCGGGGAATCCTCCGCTTGCGGGATCAAACAACCATTGAAGGTTTTTGGCGCGCCGGCGAATATCTGGGCAAAGATGCACCCGCAAATTATACCGTGTCCAACCTACCGGCAACGCCTGTACACCCTATGGCCGGACTCCCGACTGCAAAGATTTGGGCTGTAGTAGTGGGCGTTGCAGCATACGACCACATGCCTGCACTTCGCTATACCGACGACGATGCCTATCGTTTTTATGCGTTTCTGAAAAGTCCGGAAGGCGGCGCACTGCCCGACAACCAGGTCCGGGTGCTGATTGATGAAGAAGCAACCCATGAAAATATCCTGAGTACCCTGACCGATGTGTTCAACATGGCCGGTCCGAATGATCTCGTGCTCTTTTACTTTTCAGGCCACGGATTGAATGGCTCCTTTTTGCCCATTGATTTCGATGGATTTAACAACAAATTGACCCACGACGAAATTGCTGCGGTTTTCAATAAGTGCCGGGCCAAGTTCAAGCTTTGTATCGCAGATGCCTGCCACTCCGGAAGTCTTCTCGCCATGCGCTCCGGAGAGGAAGAACCCATGCTCGTTCAGTACTACCAAACGCTCTCTAAATCTGTTTCTGGAACCGCCATTCTCTTGTCGAGTAAGGCAGAGGAAACATCCTTGGAATCTTCCGGCCTGCGGCAAGGTGTTTTTAGCCATTTTTTGATTCGAGGACTAAAAGGTGAAGCTGATACCAACAACGACAAGGTGGTGTCTGTGGGCGAGCTCTATGCGTACATTAACTCCAATGTGCGCACCTACACGGGCAACCGACAAAGTCCTGTCATAAAAGGCCTGTTCGATCCCATGATGCCGGTGGCGGCTGTTCGATAAACACGCGAAAACCCAGGATTGCGCCACGATCAGTTGCTTTTCCATAAAGTGTTGTAACCGCGTCAGGCCCAAAAAGGTCATTCTTTTGCTTCCGCAGCGACCACCTCCCCTATTGCTAAAAAAGCGCCAATCTTTTTCGGGATTGACGCTTTTTTTACGTTCCTACAACAACGTATTTCTACGGTTTCACGGTAAACTTAACAGCGGTGGTCACGGTGTGGTCACTGTGATCAGAAGCAATAACGGTCAATGTTACTGCGGTTTCTGCCGTGATACCACTTGGTGTCCAAACCTCTGCGATGGTGTAAGTCGTGAGGTCGTGTACTTCCGGAGCTGCGGTGAACAGTTCAGAATTATCGCTGTCTTTTGTGACTTTGATGGTCATTTCATGCAAACTTTCGTCGGTTACTACACCGGAAATTGTAACGCCACCACTGATGGATGCGCCCGCTGCCGGAGCAGTAATGGTGATCACCGGATCGTTTGCGTCATCCTCATGCTTGTGACAAGCGGTCATGGAACCAGCCAAGAAGCAGGCGAGTAGTAGGTAATTTTGAATTTTTTTCATGGTGTGTAAATATTTAAAGTGTTTAAGCCAATGATTGCTGCGCCTTATGAGACACAGTATTGAAAAAAGTAACTGGTTGGGTATTAAAAAATGGGTAACTGGTTAGCGTAGTCGCGTCTGAGACAAAAAATGGGCCTTTTGGGGCCAGACAGCGTGCCACCTAACCAGTTACAAAAAGGGAAATGTGACATCGCAGGAAAAATAGACCACCGTTTTCATCTTAAAAACGCTTAACGCACCAACACGGAACGTTCAGCGACCCAGTCTTTGCCTTGTATATGGACACGATACCAACCGGAAGGTCGGTTTGCGCCGTTTAACATGATGGTATTGAACCCATCTGCGAGGGTTTTTGAGTTGCTTTCCACCAGCTTGCCATCTGCCTGAAAAAGGCTTATAGTTACTACCCCACCAGAAGGCACCGTCAAGTGTACCTGAATATCTTTGGGGGAAGGATTTGGAACAATTTCGAGCGCGTACGGTGGCTTGGGTTCTCCGGTTGCCGTAAGTTCCTGTACAAAATTGTTGCGGCTGATCAGCCATAAATTCGGGTCAATGGCCAATTCAGTGGGTGCAAAATCAAGTAGAATGGTAAAAATTTGTCCATTGAACGTATGGTTAAAAACCACCGTGGTGTCCCTGACCCCATTTGACAATTTGAGCTGAACCGGCATATCATAAAAATCAACGGAGGGATGCGATTGTGTTTGTCCGATCTGAATGGTAACCACGTTCGACGAATTTTTGAACCAGTCGACCTGGTAAGTAGGATAACCCTCCCCATAAAACCAGTCTGCAAAAAAACCATCCAAGTTTTTTCCAGAAGCCATTTGCAGGTGGTGCTTCAAGTCTGTGGTGCGGGCATAGCCGTATGCCAACGCGGGGTCTTGAAGGTAATTGTGGACGCCCGCGAAAAAACTACTGTCGCCACACACCCAGCGCAACATGTGCAAGACCATGGCGCCTTTTGCATAAGATAGACGTCCACTAAATATTCGTCCAACCGATGTGGTGTCATCCACCCGAACAGAACCATCTACCTGGCTGGTAGCACTGTTGATACGGCTCTGCTTGAAATTTTGCCAGTACTGTGGCTGTAAGTTTTCATAGCACAGGCCACTCAAATAGGTGGCAAAACCTTCATTGAGCCAAATGTCCTCCCAGGATCCACAGGTAACCTTGTCACCAAACCAATGGTGCGCAAGTTCATGGGCCAGCAACTCAAATCCCCAACTGCCGACAAAAGTCATGGTCTGGTGTTCCATACCTCCACCCCAACCAAACTGGGTGTGACCGTATTTTTCAGTGTGGAAGGGGTATATCCCAAAAAGATGGTTGTAAAGTTGCATCTGTGGGACGATGTTTGACGTGCCGGCTTGGGCAGCGGCGAGGCTTTCAGGGTAAACGTAATTGACCACAGGTGTTGTGTCGCCATTGAAGGGCACCAGGTTGAGGTAATCCACATAGTTGGTCACCGCCATACAAATCAGGTAGGCCGCAATGGGATATCGGTGCTTCCAATGGGCGGTCGTTTGTCCGTTCAGGGTTTTTTCCCCCAACAACCTGCCGTTGCTCGCTGCTCGATAACCCTCGGGATTGGTGATGAAAATATCCACGGAATCGATTTTATCGTTCAACGACTGTTTACACGGCCACCATTCCATTGCGCCGTAAGGCTCCGAGAGTGTCCACAAAACAGGCGTATTGTCGTGCGTATTTACCTCAAACGATCCGAAACCGGAAGACGTTGGGGCACCTTGGTAAAAAAAAGTGATGGAGTCTGACAAAAAAGGAGGCAATACCCCGGGAAACGAAACCGATATAATATCGCCATGGTGAACAAATGGAATGGTTTGTCCGTGGTAAAGCACACTGTCCATCGTCAAGGCTGCGGAGCAATCAAAATCAAGGCCTGCAACGGTCTCCGAGGGGTCGAAAATGGTCATAACCTCGCCTGTGATGTACTTGATCGCAGGATCAACCGTCCAATGCAGCCTGCAATAGCGGACATCACTGCGGTTGTCGGCCAGGGTTTGCACACCGCGGTCTTGGGCGGTTTGCGCCTTTATCCAAGCCGCTTTTTCTCCATTGATGATGGACTCCAGATCACTTGACTGACCAAAAACACGCAGTCCCAGCAAGCAGAGTGGTAAGAGTAAGATGGATGCAATTCGATGTTTCATAGAAATACTTGAGTTGAAGCACGCACGGGTGGAAATGGTGTAAACGGCAACACCTTACTTTGATGTCACCCATTTTTGTGGGTTTTCTTGGAAGGATTCCTTGCAGCTTTCTGAGCAAAACCCATACATTTTGCCCTGATATTGAAGGGTATCCTCCGCATCACGGTCAATTTTCATGCTACAAACAGGGTCTATATTACCCGCCCATGGAACAGCGGTTTGTGCAGCGACCGCCGAGGTGGCTTGTTCCAGCCTTCCAGCCACGGACTGCGGGTTGATGGACCCAGGCTGAACAATTTGACCCGGAATATCCTGGTTGTCAGCGGGTTTTGCATTTTTGTCTTTACAAGACGTCATCATGGCCATTGCGATCATCGCAATCAGTGTGAGGTTTTTAATCGTTGACATTGTCAGTTGTTTTAATTTGTTATTAACTTTTTAATGTAGGCAACTGGTTGGGTGGCACGCTGTCTGGCTAAAAAAGGTCCATTTTCCGTCTTTTTCGCTCATTTTTTTGACCGTGGCGCTGTTACGGCCTGCAAAAATCCGCTTCGTCTGGCAAAAAATGGCCCCTATGTTGTCTCAGACGCGGCCAACCAACCAGTTACTAAAAATTGTAATTTAGTGTTGCCAGCCAGCGTTGTTTACTTTGCACCTTTCCACCTCCCAAGTCTTGATAAACAGGTATCTGATGGGTGTATCCTGCGGAAAAACGGCCGAAGTAGATGTCCAATCCGAAAGTGGCAAGGGCGATTGTGCCGCCTGTTCCCTGGGCGTAAAGTTGGTGATCCCTTGAAACATCGGAGTAGTCGGAGAATACTCCTGCGTTGGGCAACAGCGTTATTTCTTGAATTTTTTTGAGATAAAAGACTTTGGTTGAACCACTTACGCGGTTTCCGAAATGATAGCCGTTTTTATTGGTGGTGTTCAACCGGCCCAATACGTCTGAGGACAGCCCCCACGACCCACGCCGTAAGGTGTAGGTTGCGCTGATCATAAAATCTGTACTTCCGGAGCCTGTTTGAAGGTTTTCATGCAGCGCTTTGCCTTCACTGTCTCTAGCACCAGCGCGACCTGTGGGCAATTTAACGCCTCCTCCAACAGTTACCGAGTGTTTCCAACGTTGGTGGAGACTGTCGCCAGAGTCGAGCAAAATGAAATTGGCTAAAATGGAGCAATCACCAACCCCCTGATTGTGGGTCTCATTGCCTATTTCTATGCGATGAAAATCGTGGTATGGAACAAGCGTGAGCATTTGAACCCGTCGCCAAGGATAGAATCTGGAAATGATGTCAACGGATCTAATTTGCGCTTCATTGTCAAAAATACCTTTTTTAGCTGAGATCAGGCTGTGGGTCGAACGTGAAGATTGGTCAGACCAACGCAAACCAACAAAGTGTTTGTGAAACTGTGGTAGGATGCCAAAATAATTGCCCCCGATGGAACAGCCACAAACATCGCACGCTGACGCCTTTGGCGCAAACGCCAGCAACGCCACCAGTATGAATAGTGCTCGCATTATTGAAATTTTAGGAAAATGCTGATGAAATATGTGTACGAGGTACTACATCAGAAATTTGCTGGCGGCCTAAAAATAGCGGAAAGCAACGCCGTGGGGAGGAAAAATTGAAATGGCGGCAACTCCATACTGGCCGACGTTTCAAAGCGTAAGAAGTTCATCGGGACAAAATTTTCACAAAACAATTGTAAATCCTTGTTTTGCTGAAAACTTTCCGGCAACATAGGCGCTTCTGAACGCGTTGTTTTTTTGATGCCCATTTTCTTTTTTAGATAGCATTTGCCATCGCAATGGAGTTTGGGCTTGTCTTTGTTTTCACAGTTTTTAACATAAACCGCACGATTCAATTGGTAGTGCAGGGTCAGAACTGTCCGGATGGACGCCTGGCCTAAAATACCAAATATGAGCAGAAAGGGTAAAAATCGTTGCATTTAAGCGTAAAGGTACAGGAAAAAACCGAGACAAAAAAAAATGGCCCTTATTTGACAGACGAAGCAGGTTTTGCAGGCCTACACTACGAAAACCACCATGCCCACAGAAAGCCTCGGATCGTATTCAATCCACTAGATCATCCATACTAACAG
>CAIZLM010000265.1 GCA_903933805.1 uncultured Bacteroidota bacterium
GCTCAGTCAGCGGTTGGAAGATATTCCCCATTTATTCCACTATATCCACGACAAAAATGTGCCCCGGGCAGTCGGTAACTTCTTGGAATCTATTGAGGCCAGTGGGCTCGTGACCATTTCCCATGAACATTCATTGATGCACAAACTGTTTTTCAGAAGTGTTTCACGCTCCCTTGCCCACCACACATCTGTACCGATGTTGGTGCTTCACGGGTGATAAACGAGGGTTTATTGTTATTTTTTTTCTTACGCTAAGGGTCGATGCCAAATGCTGGTATCGGCCCTTTGTGTTGGTGTTGATGGAAAATGACACCAGGCATCGGCAATCCACGCCCAAAAACCAACCATAGTAAACTGGTTATGCGGCACTGTGTCTGGCCTAAAAATACCCATTTCCCGCCATACTGCGCCCATTTTTTTTACAGTAGCGCTGCTACGGCCTGCAAAAACCCGTTTCGTCTGCTAAAAAATGGCCACTTTTTTGTCTCATACGAGACCACGCTAACCTGTTACCAACCATAAAAAATTGCCCCGTCAAAAGTTTCCTCTTGACAGGGCTGAACAAAAACCTCTGTATTTTTAAACGATATGAGCCTCTTCAGGAATCATTGTCCCAATTAAACGAGGATATCGTCATCTGCATGTATGACCAACACCGGCAAATCACTGCTTAATAGTGCCACATTGGTGATGCTTTTGTGCAAAATATTCTCCCAAAAAGTTCGCTGGTGTGTAACAAAAACCAACAAATCAATATGGTGGTAAAATGAGTATTCGTACAGCGCACCAGCTATGTCCTCGCTCACCATTTTACTGAAAATAAACGGGTGTTCCAGCGTTGATTCTCCATAGTCAGCCTCAAATATCTTGCGCTGGCTTTCAAGCCCCTTCTCGCCGCCCGGACCAACGTGAACAAAGTGAATTTGTCCATCAAATCGCTTTGCAAACGACACTGCCTGACGGATGGAGAGCGTTTTCAGCGAATCAAAGTCACTGGCGTACACAATGTGCTGAAATCCGCGAAATTCCGCCTCTTTTGGCACAAAAATAACGGGACAATGACTGTTCTTCGAAACCTCAATACTCACTGAGCCAAAAAACTTCTTTCCAATATTACCGTGCCCTGTAGTACCCATCACGATCAAATCAGCCTCCTTGGAATAATTTGAAAGCGCCAAGTCTGGCGCGCCATAAATCACTTTGGAACGAATATCAGGCCATCCTTTTGAAACAGTTGTATCGTCTGCCAATGGAGGATACTTCAACGGCACCTGGTAATCAACACCCAGTTCTTTGAGAGACTCACCGATAAATACATCCAACTCTGTTTTCATGGTTGTTTGGTATCCGGACAAGAAACCCGATGCAGAGGGTACGCCGCCTTCAAAAATGCTGTCCATGGCAAACACAACTTCCAAGTTGATGCCGAGCGTTTTGGCTATTTTCCAAGAAAAGCGCAGTGAGTTGGCTGCAACAGGACTCATGTCAACCGGAACGCTGATGGTACGCAACCTGAAAAGTTTGCTTTTTAACAGGTTTTGATGCGTCAGAAGGTCAACAATTTCGCCCACACTGGGCACAACACCCTCTGAAAACACAATACCCTCTACCATTAAAGCAGGTAAAGTAGAAATCCCGTTGGCCTTCATTTCGACGGTCTCCGAAGTCTCGATAACCTTACCTTCTAAAGCACTAGCCTCCAATGCAAGCATAACACGTGCACGCAGCAATTGGGCAGATGTATCATTCGCACCAAATATTTTGATGTGGATTTTGCCACAGCCCTCGCATTTTCCTACACAAGACGCCGGACTTTCAACAGTCGCAATGTTTTTCATGGCTATACTGATTGATCCCCATAAACCAAACTAGAGTCTGCAGGTACTTGCTTTGACAAAGCGGTCATAATGTCAAAAGGGGTAATAATACCCACCAATTCACCGTTCTCCACCACTGGAAGCGCGTGAAAACGGTTGACCAAAAAAACCTCCAACACAACGTTGATTCGGTCGTCCGGCGCAACCTTGCCCAAACGCTTCGTCATAATTTCACTGACAGGAGTCCGCTCCAATCGCAAATTATTGACAAAACGATCCTCATCATAGTGGGAAGCCCCACCCATGAAATGCTCAAAATCTGTCTTGCTGATCAATCCAACAATCTCTCTGAACCGAACAACAGGAATATGGTGAAACTTGTGTGTGTCAAAAATCTCTTTGACCTTGGACAGCGGCTCTTCAGGGGCAACCGTCACAAGTGATGTATGGCCCGTCATCAGGCTGGAAACAGGAGCGAAAATGTTCATAATGTATAAGCGCTGTTGCTCATGAATTAATAATGGCACAAAGGTGTTGCAAGTACTTTTTGCCAAATATGACCCCGATTAGTATTTGTGTTGATTAATATCAGTATCCGTATATTTAGGTCTTTCTAACTTTGCTCTGTATGAAAAAAATCCTTGTAATCGAAGACAATCAAGACGTGCGGGAAAACCTCGCTGAAATCCTTGTTTTGAGTGGTTATGACGCTATTACCGCTGAAAATGGTAAAATTGGTGTCGAAAAAGCCCAAAGCATACTGCCTGATCTTATCTTATGCGACATCATGATGCCTGAGCTGGATGGCTATGGTGTGCTGCATATCCTGAGCCGTCAACAGCAAACTGCCGATATTCCATTTATTTTTCTAACCGCCAAAGCAGAAAAAGAAGACTTTCGACGCGGCATGTCGCTCGGCGCCGATGACTATATCGTGAAGCCTTTTGATGATGTGGCCCTGCTACAAACCATTGAATCGCGCCTCCAAAAAAGTGAAAGACTCCGCAGCGCGTCCGCCCAAGGCACCGGTACCATTGAGCGTTTTATCGATGAAGCCCGCGCACTGGATGCCATCCGCCACCTCTCCGACAACCGAGAATCAAGACATTACAAGAAAAAAGATATGATCTTCCGGGAGGGCGACCACCCTCGCTGGCTCTATTTCGTGGAAAAAGGAAAAGTAAAAGTCTTTAAAACCAGTGACGATGGCCGCGAACTTATTGTCAAGGTGGCTCAAACAGGTGATTTTCTAGGCTTTCTCGCCCTTTTTAAAGAAGACTCATATCCTGAAAGTGCAGCCGCTTTGGAAGACTGCTCCATAAAATTGGTGCCCAAACAGGATTTTGCCGCCCTCGTTTTTGGAAACCGAGATGTGAACGTCCGCTTTATTAAAATGCTGGCCAATCACATTGCTGAGCGTGAACAACAACTCATCGAACTGGCCTACAATTCTGTCCGAAAACGGGTTGCTTCTGCCCTCGTTAAGTTATCCGTACAAAGCGGCCCCTCTATCCATCTCCTCCGGGAAGATATGGCCGCCCTCGCCGGAACAGCCAAAGAAACACTCATTCGTACCCTGACGGATTTTAAAAATGAAGGCCTCATTGAGATCACAGACGGTGTAATACTGGTGATTTCTGTTGAAAAATTGAAAAATCTGCCCAATTGATATAGCTTTTGACACGAGTCAGCAATACTGCTGACCAAGGTCATACGTGAGGCAAATAAGGACGACCGACCTTCGCTTGGAAAAAACGTCCTTCCTTTATGCCAATATACCAACAAGCAGGCAAAATTCCGCGGAAGCGGCATACGCAGTTTCGCAACCATGCAGGCCGCCTCTACCAAGAGGAATTGGTGGGCACGCAAGGTTTCTCCGGGGTTTCTTCTTTGGTTTACCACCTGTACCCGCCTACAATCGTCAAAGAAAAAGGTACGCCGTATTCCGTCGAACCCGAGATTGCTGTTGACAAAAATTTGTCGGCCCTTAGTTTCACGGGGTTTTCATTGCCCTACCAACAGGATTACCTGGAAAGCCGCAAAACACTGTTCGTCAACAGCGACTTACACATTGGATTGGCCGCACCCCACGAGAGTACCCGCGATTATTTCTTCAAAAATGCGGATGCCGATGAAATGATTTTTATCCACAAGGGACACGGGTGGGTAGAAACCATGTACGGGCAAATACCCTTTGAATACGGGGATTATTTGGTAATTCCCCGGGGTACAATTTACAAAATTCATTTCCTAAGCACCCAAAACAGGTTGCTCATCGTGGAGTCTTTTAGCCCAATCGGTGTGCCAAACCGATACTGCAACCAATCGGGACAAATGCTGGAACACGCGCCATTCTGCGAACGTGATTTTAAATTGCCGCAAAACCTAGAAACACACGATGAACACGGCGATTTTTTAGTGAAAATCAAAAAACAGGGACTCATATACCCATACGTGTATGCTACCCACCCTTTTGATGCAGTCGGCTGGGATGGCAACCACTACCCTTGGGGAATATCTATTTTTGATTTTGAACCCATTACCGGACGGGTACACTTGCCCCCTCCAATCCACCAACAATTTGAATCCGCCGGATTTGTCGTTTGCTCCTTTGTCCCAAGGCTCTACGATTATCACCCCAAAGCTATTCCAGCCCCCTACCACCACAGCAATATTGATTCCGATGAAATACTGTACTATGTTGACGGTGATTTCATGTCCAGGAACAATATCCAAAAAGGTCAATTGACGCTCCACCCCGGGGGGATCCCACACGGCCCACACCCTGGCGCCATCGAGCGAAGTATCGGAAAAACTGCAACGGAAGAATTGGCCGTCATGATTGACCCATTTAAACCTGTCAAAATAACAAAAGATGCTTTGCGTCTGGAAGTGGAAGATTACTACAAATCGTGGATGGAATCAACCATTCCAAACCCCCAATGACCTGACCCCTAATGACCTAATCCCTGAAAATCATTTTTTCCGCAATCATTTCGCTATGCAAATACTCACCAACATCGAAAACTATAATTACGGGCTCCAAAAGATATTCCCCGAAGCAAAAGACTTCTTACCCCTACTCGGTACAGATTATGTAGAACTTTATGTAGGCAATGCCAAACAAGCAGCCCATTTTTATAAAACGGCCTTTGGCTTTCAATCACTGGCGTATGCAGGCTTGGAAACCGGTGTGCGCGATCGCACCTCTTATGTGCTGGCGCAGGGAAAAATCAGGCTGGTGCTCACCACCCCATTGACGTCTCATTCACCCATAGCAGACCACCTCAAGCACCATGGTGATGGCGTCAAAGTGATCGCATTGTGGGTGGAGGACGCTCGGGCTGCCTTCCATGAAACAGTGCAGCGGGGCGCGACCCCCTACCTCGAGCCTACAGTTGAAAGCGATGCTTTCGGCGAAGTCGTACGTTCTGGTGTCCATACCTACGGCGAAACGGTCCATATTTTCGTGGAACGGAAAAATTACAAAGGCACTTTTTTGCCCGGTTATGAACCGTGGGTATCCCACTATAATCCTACTGAAACAGGCCTCCAATACATAGACCACATGGTGGGCAACGTGGGTTGGAACCAAATGAATGTTTGGGCAAAATTTTACCACGAGGTGATGGGGTTTGCCAATCTGGTCTCTTTCGACGATAAAGATATTTCCACGGAGTACTCAGCGCTGATGTCAAAGGTGATGACCAACGGAAATGGACGCATCAAATTTCCCATCAACGAACCGGCTGAAGGTAAAAGCAAGTCTCAAATTGAAGAGTTTATCGAATTTTATGAGGGAGCCGGTTGCCAACATATTGCTGTAGCAACCCATGACATTGTGTTTACCGTGCAGGAAATGCGCAACCGTGGGGTCGAGTTTCTACACGTTCCAGGCACCTATTATGATACCGTGGCGGCTCGTGTGGGTATTATAGAAGAGGACTTGACCCTGTTAAAAGAACTCGGCATTATGGTTGACCGGGATGAAGAAGGCTATTTACTACAGATTTTTACACGACCAGTAGAGGATCGTCCAACCATGTTTTTTGAAATAATTCAACGAAAAGGCGCTAAATCTTTTGGGAAAGGTAATTTCAAAGCACTCTTTGAGTCGATTGAAGCTGAACAGCGCCGTAGAGGAACGCTATAGCCCCTCACAATGCTGTAGTCAATTGCTGTCCAATAGGGGCCATCATGATCTTTCAATCATTCTTTGACATTTTTAAGCTTCCGCAACATGAAATTTTTTTTGACGTGGTTTCCCCGATTGGTGGTGGTGGTGTATGCTGTTTTTATCTCGCTTTTTGCGGCGGATGCTTTTGGTACAGGTGAAACACGGTGGCAACAATTGGGCGGTTTTTTGATACACCTCATTCCGACTGCCGTTACCATAGTATTGCTGCTGGTTGCTTGGCGCCATCGGATGCTGGGCGGTTTTCTGTTCATTGTCTGGGGTTTGGTGTTTACCATTCATTTCGCTACGCATCGGTCTGTGCCGTTGTTCATGATGTTATCATTTCCCCTGTTACTGGCAGGTTTTTTATTCCTGTTTTCTCAATTGTATGCCAAGAAAACAACATAGAGCAGGTTATTACGACAAAAAAATAGCAAAACGGATGGATATTCAAGAAAAACTGCACGCATTTCAACAGTATATTGATGCTGAAGAAAAAATAGAGCCCAAAGATTGGATGCCCGAGGAGTATCGGACGCACAATATTCGGCAGATCAGCCAACATGCTCATTCTGAAGTAATTGGTATGCAGCCGGAAGGCAATTGGATTACCCGGGCTCCGACCCTTCGTGCCAAAAAAATACTCCTTGCAAAAATTCAGGACGAAGCCGGACACGGATTGTATCTGTACAGCGCTGCCGAAACGCTTGGCATCAGTCGCGATGAAATGATCCAACAACTACACACCGGAAAAGCCAAATACTCCAGTGTTTTCAATTACCCGACACTCAATTGGGCCGATATCGGGGCCATTGGCTGGCTCGTGGATGGCGCTGCTGTTACCAACCAGTTGTCACTCCGGCGCACGTCTTTCGGGCCCTACGCACGTGCCATGTTTCGTATTTGTAACGAAGAAAGTTTCCATCAAAGACAGGGCTATGAAATTATGTTGAAGATGGCAAAAGGCACCAAGGATCAAAAAGAAATGGCGCAAGATGCACTCAACCGTTGGTGGTGGCCGGCGCTGATGATGTTTGGCCCCCATGACAACCAGTCGTCCCGTACCACCAAAGGCATGTTGTGGAAAATAAAACGCGCTGGCAATGATGAATTACGCCAACGTTTTATTGACAAAACCGTCCCCCAAAGTGAATTTCTTGGCCTAACCATCCCTGATGCGGCGTTGTCTTGGAATGAAACTACCGGCCATTATGATACAGGGGAAATCAACTGGGACGAGTTCAACCGGGTTGTCGCTGGCGATGGACCCTGTAACCGCGAGCGCATGGATCACCACAAACGCGTTCACGAGGAAGGCGCTTGGGTACGAGCCGCCGCCGCCGCGTTCGCAGACAAACAAAAAGGAATGGCTGATGCTTTTTGAAAAATGCGTAACTGGTTAGCGTGGTCGCGTCTGAGACAAAAAATGGACCATTTTTGGCCAAAAAGCTTGCCACCTATCCTATTACAAAATATATAAAACATGGTATTTAAAACAATCATCGAGCCATTTCGCATAAAATCAGTCGAACGGATTCGCATGACAACGGAGGCGGAGCGCAATCAATATTTGCACGACGCGCATTACAACCCATTTCTACTGAAAAGCAATCAAGTGGTGATTGATTTGCTTACCGACAGCGGTACGTCTGCCATGAGTTCGGAACAATGGGCCGGTATCATGCGCGGCGACGAGAGTTATGCAGGAGCGTCCTCTTGGCAGCGCATGGAATCAGCGATTCAGGACCTCACAGGCTATCCTTATATCCTGCCAACCCACCAAGGGCGCGCAGCGGAACACCTGTTGTACACTAAAATTGGTGGGGTAGGGAAGGTGTTCATCAGCAATACCCACTTTGATACCACAAGAGCCAACATAGAATATTCCGGCGCAACAGCCATTGATTGCCCTTGCCCAGAAGGAAAATACCCCGAAATATCCCATCCATTCAAAGGGAATATTGATACGACAACGCTGCTTAGCTTGATTGAAAAATACGGTGCAGGCAATATTGCTGCAGTTATTCTCACCGTCACAAACAACAGCGGTGGCGGACAACCAGTCAGTATGGCAAATGCCCGCGACGTGCATACTATATGTAAAAAACATACAATACTGTTTATCCTCGATTCCTGTAGAATCGCTGAAAACGCCTATTTTATCAAGCATCGGGAGGCAGGTTTTGAAGGAAAAACCTACCGTGAAATCGCCCAAGAAATGTATTCCCTTGCCGATGGTTGCGTTTTTAGCGCAAAAAAAGATGCTTTTGCCAATATGGGCGGCTTCCTTGCCCTCAACAACCTCGATTTGGCCGTGCAATGCCGCACGGTACTCATCATAACGGAAGGTTATTCCACCTACGGTGGACTTTCCGGTCGTGACATGGAAGCCATCGCCATTGGTTTGGAGGAGATATTTGATGCTGATTACCTCCATTATCGAATAAAAAGCACCCAATACCTTGCGGATAAACTCCATAAAATGGGGGTTCCAATCATGATGCCTTCTGGTGGACACGCCGTTTATATCGATGCCAAAGCATTTTATCCCCAAATACCCCCCCATGAATACCCTGGTCAAGCGTTGGTGTGTGGACTATACAAGGTGGGTGGCATACGCTGTTGTGAAATTGGCTCTGTGATGTTTGGCAAGTATGACGCAAACGGAAAACTCATCCCTGCCGCCATGGAACTCGTGCGACTCGCGATTCCCAGGCGTGTGTACACCCAAAGTCATATTGATTACGTAGCAGAAACTTTTGAAGGACTCATAGAAACAAAAGAACAAGTACATGGACTAAGGATTGTCCATGAACCGCCATTTTTACGCCATTTTACAGCCCATTTTGAACCTGTCACGCTTTCTAGCGGCGTTGCGTGAATATTTCTCGCGAAGGCGCGAAGACGCGAAGAGTTTAGTCCCTCCTTTGCGTCTTTGCGTCTTTGCGTGAAAATATTTCTCGCGAAGGCGCGAAGGCGCGAAGAGTTTAGTCCCTCCTTTGCGTCTTTGCGTCTTTGCGTGAAAATATTTCTCGCGAAGACGCGAAGACGCGAAGAGTTTAGTCCCCCCTTTGCGTCTTTGCGTCTTTGCGTGAAAATATTTCTCGCGAAGGCGCGAAGACGCAAAGACTTTATTACCACCCCCTTCGCGTTTTCGCGTTTTCGCGTATTTGTGTGAAAAAATATCAGATTTATGAAAGAAACAACCCAAGCACAAGGTCCCCTCTGGGAAGTATTCACCCAGAAAAAAACTGGCCAGCCCTACCAGCATGTCGGAAGCCTCCATGCATTCGACAAAGAAATGGCCCTCCAAAATGCCCGCGACCTCTACACCCGACGCGACAAACCCACAGGACTCTGGGTAATACCAGCCGCTGAAATTGTGGCAGTGGCCCCTGGAGATAACGCTCCTTTTTTTGATCCATCAGACGACAAAGTTTACCGTCATCCAACTTTTTATGAAATTCCAGTAGAAGTCATAAACCTCTGATCATGGACACTCAACAAGAACTATTTCAGTACCTGCTGCGCCAAGGAGACACCAACCTCATTTTGGGCCACCGCCTCTCAGAAATGTGTAGTAGAGCTCCCATGCTTGAAGAAGACATTGCGCTTACCAATATTGCATTAGACCATATTGGACAAGCAGAAGCACTCCTGCACTATGCCGGAGAAGTGGAAGCCAAAGGCCGTACGGAGGACGACCTCAGTTACCTGCGTACGGAAAAAGAATTCTGCAACCTACGCTTGGTAGAACATCCAAATACAGATTTTGCCTACTTGGTAGCCCGACAATTTTTAATCGATGTTTATCAATGTTTGCTGTATCAAAAATTACAAGACAGCAACAATGAAATAATGGCGGGAATGGCCAAACGATTTTTAAAAGAAACCACCTACCATTTACGTCACTCAAGCGCCTGGGTCGAACGCTTGGGACAAGGGACAGACGAAAGTCATCGCAGAATGGATCAGGCTTTCCGCGCTATGTGGCATTACACGTCTGAACTTTTTATGCCAGTTCCCAACGAGTCGATACTATATGAAGTGGGAATAGCCCCCAATCCTCAAGACATAGAAATGGAATGGACCATTCAGGTGTCGCGGGTACTGGGGAAAGCGGGCTTACACATCCCAACGCATACGGTTATGGGTGACTTGGCGCCGCATACGGAGCACTTGAGCCACTTGTTGGCCGATATGCAGTATTTACAAAGAACGTATCCCAGCGCTAAGTGGTAATAGTAGCCCCTCGTGCCGAACCCAGTTATCAACGAAACCCAAAAAATACCATGGATACCAGTCGGTCAGCTGTAGAGGAACTCATTTGGGAACGCATTGCATTGATTCCAGATCCTGA
>CAIZLM010000266.1 GCA_903933805.1 uncultured Bacteroidota bacterium
CAGCAGCGATTCCTCTGCGGTCATTTGTTCGTGCAGTTGCGCCAGCCATTCTGCTGTAACAAATATCTTGGTTACCAGCAGGTAGTCATGCTCCGACGAGCGGCTTTGCTTCCAGAATACCACCGGATCGGGCAAGTAGGTGAAGCCTTCAATTTTGGCGACGGCCTCGGCGACCATGTCATCCGTGAAGTCCGGATTAAAGCGCAGCATGGCGTGCTCGTCTTCCTTGAGCAGGCTGGGCGCCAACCGGTAGGTTTTAAAACCGCCGCCGCCTTTCCAGTTCAGGGCTTTGGAGATGCCACCCTGGTCTTCGCCCGATACAACTTTGCGGAGGCGCGGCACACAGTGGGTGTAGCAGTGCTCGCCCAGTTCGATGCCGATCCAGCGGCGATTCATTTTGTGGGCGACTGCAGCGGTGGTGCCAGAGCCGAGGAAGGAGTCGAGGATAAGGTCACCGGGTTTGGAGGCAAGGGTGAGGATGCGTTGGATGAGGCGTTCTGGTTTCGGGGTTGCAAAAACATCATCCTCATTTATTTCTTTTACCTCTTGTTTTGCCTCTTGGGTATGTCCTACTTCATTGTGAGGCCACCAAGTCCAAGAGACTTGTCCCTCCTGTTCTGACAAAAAAGTTTTCTTCGTGGCACTCCATTACCATCTTTCCCAAACCAAATTCTTCCATCGGTCTTTAACTTCAAAAAAACCTCTTCAACATTTTTCCAGCATGATCCTTTCGGGGGATAATGCTCTTTGCCACTAGAAGAGATTATTTTATACATTTGATTTGGACGGTATCCTTGTGCGGAATAATCTGAAGAAACCCATGGACCTCTCTTGCCATTGTCTGGGTTTTTAAATTTAGAAATTTGATCAGTTGTTTTAGGGATATTATTAATTGTTTGACTAAATTTTTCGAATTCTCTTGCGAATACAAGAATATGATCATGCCCAGCACCTAAAGTCGCTCTAAAATCAGGTGAGGTTCGTTTTTGCCAAATCACATTTGCCACAAAATTCCTCCTCCCGAACACTTCATCACAAACCACCTTCAAATAATGGCATTCATTATCATCAATCGAAATCCAGATCGAACCATCGGGTGAAAGCAATCGGCGAAGAATTTCGAGGCGTTGTTTGATGAGGGTGAGCCAGAGCGAGTGCTCCACCATGTCGTCATAGTGTGCAAAAGCAGAGCCGGTATTGTAGGGCGGGTCTATATAAATGCACTTAACTTTACTGGTGTATTGTTGTTCCAGGGCTTTCAGTGCCAGCAGGTTATCGCCATGTATGAGTATATTTTCAGCGTTTGGGTCGCCGTGGGAGTATTCCGGTTCCAGTAGCAGCAGTCGTGGTTCGAGGCGTGGTTGGTCGCCTTTTCCGAGCCAGGTGAGTTCGAGTTTTTGATGGGTCATGCGTTCAGGTCGTGGTCATGTTTTTAACGGTTTTCCGGATGGTGCTTTTTACTTTGTTCCAGGTAACAGAAGGATCAAATACGTTGGGATCGGCATAGTTTTCTGCATCTTCAAAATAAGAAAGGCTTTTGACTACATGGAATATTTCGTGCTGTTTGAATTTTTCTTTGAACAATAACAGCATCTCCTCCATGGATATAAGCTCCAGCAGGAAATAAATGTCGAAGAAATCTTTTTTGCTTCCGCGTTGGGTCACCGCTTTTAATTTCATCGGCGCAATGTCTTTTATGTCCAGCATGCGCACGCCTTCGGTCAGTACAGTTGGGAAAAGTATCGGATAACTCATTTTGACAAAGTCCACTTTGATGGCGTTGATGTTCGTAATCAACATACTTGCACCTTCGGATTCGATGCGCAGGTCTTCAAAGACTGTATTCAAGGTATCGAGCAATTCGGCTTTGTCAAATGCTTCCGTGGTGAACATATCAAGATCAATCGACTCCCGATGCCCCAATTGTAATGCCAATGCAGTGCCGCCCACGAGATAAAAATGCTCCAGTTGGGACATGGACATCAGTTTTTTTAATAATCCCAGTGTTCTGGGTTCAACTGTGCGAGTTTGTAACATCTGAATGCAGTTTCTGGTGTGTCAAAAATAGTGCTGCAAAAAGCAAGTGTGACTTTATCAAGCCAACGGGCATTCAACATGGCCTTTTTTACGGTGTCTGATCCATAAAACTGCATCATTGCCCTGAATTCTTCCATTTGTCCGCGCACCATGATGCGTTCAATGACCGAAGCCTTGTGCTTTTGCAGGTCTATTTTTTGTATGTCGGTATCCCAAAAGAGGGAAGGGCGAAGTTGTAAGCTCATTTGGGTTGTTTTTCATTCAAAACGTTATGCACCGTTTTCATTTGACTGGCGTGATTTTGTGGTACTTCGAGTAAATCGGCCTCCAGCACGGCCTCCAGCTTGGTAATGCTTTTGAGGGTTAAATTGTGAAGCCCGCTCAACCACTTGCTCACTTCTGAATCTGTTTTCTGTAATTTTTTTGCGAGCTCTTTTTGAGTCCAACCTTTCTCTTTCATCAAACGGCTGACTTCTGCCACTATGGCCAGGTTTTTTTGCACAAAACGGTGTGTTTCAGGTTTGGTGCGCTGTATGATACTGTCGAATATAGTTTGCTGATGCATGCTATTTGGAATTCAAAATCTGAATGGATATGGTCTTGCGTCCGCTGAGTCGCAAATCTTTGTAAAATTATTCACTTATAAGTTTATTTTTGGAGGTTTTTTTGATAATTATTTAGCGTTCAAGGTCATCGTATGCCCAGGAATAGTTTCATTTTAAGTACGTCACACGATGCCCCACCGGATGGTAAAGACCATATTTTGTGACGGTTTTACTTCTAACTTACCCTCTACCTCATCCAAAAAGCGGTTTTTGTCCACTTCAATGGCGTCTTCTGCGGCATGGAGTTGAAAGCGCAGGTCGGCTAATTTCTTTTCCAAATCCGTGATACGGCGCTGTTCTTTTACCCGATC
>CAIZLM010000267.1 GCA_903933805.1 uncultured Bacteroidota bacterium
CCAACAGGCCGTTGACCAACAAACATTGCAACTATTTCGTAAATGTAACTTGTTAGGTGTCACGCTGTCTGGCCCAAAAAGGCCCATTTTCCGCCATACTTCGCAGATTTTTTTGACCGTAGCGCTGCTACAGCCTACAAAAATCCGCTTCGTCTGGCAAAAAATGGTCACTTTTTTGTCTCAGACGCGACCACGCTAACCAGTTACTCGTAAATATTCCAAAGGTAGCTAGACACTGCGATGTTTTTGCGAAACTTTTTGTTTAAATATTTTTACATAATGTTTGAAAAGCTTACTTTTGCCCAAACTTCACCGCCGTGGAATACGATGAATTTGGTTTTGAAGAACCGTGGAGCGATACGGAAACTATCGCTCCACCTGATGAAGCACCAGCTTCCCCGCATGTGCCTATGCGGGAACAATTTCCCATGTCTGGGTCAGATTACATGGGTGGATACAGCGATGGGTACACCTACCGAAGTACTTTTGCCGGGTCAAAGTTGGAGTACACCTACGAAATGGTGCGAGAGTTTTTGCGGGAAGAAGGCTATGGCGACATACCGCTTCCAGAAACGGCCTCAGAACTGCGGTTGTTTAAGCGGTCAAGGCGCACCCAATTGGAATTGTTTGAGGAGCGCGGTTACATCCACAATCCAATTAAAATACTGTTTCCAAACCCTGTGCGTCAACGCAACGCCCTGACGGTAGTTATTTACAATGAAACTGCGGTCCAACACCTGCTTCGGTTTCACGGGGTGTTGCCTGTTTCAAATCAAACGGCCGACAGCAGCGAGGGTTCGCCTGAGAAAGCCCATTAAGTAGCGATAAACCTGCAAAAATCCTCTGCTAAGAACATGGTTTTACCTTGGAAATACCGCTTGTCTTGCAAGTGCTGGTGCAGCGCTTTCTGAACCTCTGGGTCTTTGTCTAAAAACGTCATCAAGGTTCGCAAGACTTTAAAATAACGGGCTAAGTCATGTTGTTGGGGAATGTCGCGAGCCCCAAGAAGTGTCATACTTTTTTGAAATGCTTGTAAATCGTACAGCACGTAAGACCCTGGATATCTGAAAGCCAAATAAATAGCGATCATCTGATAATCACTGTGGTAGTGGTTGTTGTCGACACTGCTTACCTTGATTTTTTTATAATCATGCAACACCGTATCACATCCAAAAAGAAACCTTCTGATGCGGCCTTCGACCTCCGCTGTTTCATTGAACAGGTCATCAAACATAAGCCGAACCGTCATCGGGTCAGTTTTCCAAAATTCATGCATCATTCGTTTGGGTTCCCAATTTTCTGATTGCCACAATCGCCGTGTTTCAGAATTTTGGAAGCAACTTTCAAACATGGCTGCCGGATCAGCAGTATCCAAGTTCCAATTGTCTTGAAAATATTGTATAGATTCCCATTGATAGGCGTATGGGTGCTGTTTCACTGCGTTTAGCCAGTGTTTATAATCAGCAATGTAGGATTGAATTTTTGTAAGCAGCAAGAGTGAAAGTTATGAGTATTGGGTGAGGTGTTTGTGCATGATGGCAAACCAGAGGGGTGGAATCAAGGAAATCAGCACCGATGTAGGGTATCCAAAGGGTAGTTGTGGGCTCACATCTACGTGGCGCAGCACTTGGTATTTGCGGGTACTTTTATAGTGGTGGTCGCTGTGGCGGGTAAGTTCATACAGCAATATCCGACCGACTTCGTGGTTACTATTCCAAGAATGAAGGGGTGTGACAGGTTCGTAGTGACCGGAAGGAAGCCGCAAACGACGCAATCCGTAGTGTTCCAAGTAGTTGACCGTTTCCAACAGCAGGATGCCAACGAGTGCTGCAGCCAGCGCTCCAGCAAGTCCTTTTAGTCCAAAAACAGCATACACACCTGCTAACCAAACAATTTGGTAGGTAGAAAATCGGACCATAGCATTGTCCCATTGCCAAATACTGTCACCTTTTTTTTCCAGCCTTTCCCGTTCCAAGGCCCATGCACTACACCAGCCACCCCAGACGGACCGCCACCAAAAAGCATATACATAGTCGCCTTTTCGGGCAGATGCAGGGTCAAGATCCGTGGCAACATTTTTGTGGTGCCCGCGGTTGTGTTCGACAAAAAAATGTTGATAAAGGGCCGGCAGAAGCATAATTTTAGCTAAATTTTGGTCCAACACCGAGTTTCGGTGCCCCAGTTCGTGTGCTACATTGATGCCACAGGTACCCACTACAATGCCTGTGCTGAGCGTGCGGCCTACCCATTCCCAAGTACCGCCCGAGCCATACGCCAGTGCGTACAAATACCAACCAACGATGCCGTACAAAAACAAAACATTTACGTAGAGTAACCAATCAAAAAAACGAATATTCGAGCGATAATCAGTTCGTTCCGGTGCACAATTTTCTTTGGATTGCGGGGCGATAATTTCCAATATTGGCACAATTCCAAACACAAGTACTACGGTCGTCCAGGCCCAATAGCCTTGGAAAGCCAAAGAAAACACCGCCGACAAGGGCACAAGATAGGCTAGAACATATTTTATGTCTTTCATAACCAAGCAACATGGTTTGTATCAAACAGAATTTCCCTCAAAGGAACTAAATAACTTGAAAATTTTGGAAGAGTTAGCTGTTTATCCAGTTTTTTAGAACCATTCAAAGTCTAATATGTTTCGCAGCAGTACCTTTGTACCTGTGAACAAAAGGGCAACAATTTAAGGAATCACATAAAGGAAAGTCAGCGACATGGAATTTTTTCAAATGAACATTCAGGAAACCAGACCGGAAACCGTTGATACGGTGACCATTGAATTTGATATTCCGATGGAACTGAGGGATACTTTTGTGTATCGTCAGGGCCAATATGTGACGTTGATGCACGAATTTGATGGCCAGGAATTGCGGCGATCCTATTCTATGTCATCCAGCCCATTGGAGGGAAAGCTTGCTATTACAGTCAAAAAAGTGCCCGGCGGCAAATTTTCAACTTGGCTCCACGATACGGTCAAACCGGGTGACAAGCTTTCGGTAGCCCCACCGGAGGGCCGATTTTTCGTCCCCTTAAATCCAGAAAAACGCCGTACCTATTACCTGATTGGTGCAGGGAGTGGTATCACTCCGCTCATGTCTATCATCAAAACGACTTTGGAAGCAGAGCCCATGAGCGCTATTTTTCTGCTTTACGGGAACAGGAGTGAAGAAAGCATCATTTTTAGGGACGAATTGGATCGACTTTCAGAACGATATGTCGGTCAACTGCATGTGGAGTACGTGCTGAGTCAGCCCAAAAAAGAAGGTGGGGGCGGCCTTTTTGGTATTTTCAAAAAAAGCAGCAGCAATTGGCAAGGGAAAACTGGCCGAATCAATGGCAAGTTGGTGAACGAATTTTTGGACGAACAACTTGCTCGCGGGCCTGAACACGATTGTTTCTACTTCATGTGTGGCCCTGGCAGTATGACCGACGACGTAAAAGCCGTGCTTTTGGCGCGAGAAATAGCCCCAAAACAAATTTACACGGAGCATTTTGCCAACGCCAACCACGTGCCGGGTGAATTTACCACTACCGGGGGGGGCGAAAAGCGCGTCATTGTACACTTGAAAGGTGCACGTATTGAACTGCCTGTCCCAGCAGGTGCCACCATTTTAGATGTACTAATAAAAGAAAAATATGACCCGCCTTATTCCTGTACAGCGGGCGCTTGCTCTACCTGTATGGCAAAATTGGTCAGCGGAAAAGTAAAAATGGATGCTTGTTATGCCCTAGACGACGACGAGGTGAAAGCTGGGTATATCCTAAGTTGCCAATCGCATCCTGAAACCGATGTGGTGGAACTGACCTTTGATCTATAAATCACAAACCAGTCTTCCACAGCAAAGGAGCCTGTTTTTGATTAACTGGTTAGGTGGCACGCTTCATCTGGCAAAAAATGTCCATTTTTTGTCTAAGACGCTACCACCTAACCAGTTAATTTTTTTGATTGATTCAAGGAGGTGTTGATGTTGCTGGCGGTTCTGGAGCTTACCACCAACCTTCAGCCGGGGGCGCCTCCAAGACGAGGGTTTCTCCTGTTTTGGGGTGTTTGATGGTCAGTCGTTCTGCGTGCAATTTTATTTCGTGTTCTCGGAGCGGTTTGCCGTTGTAGAGCACATCTCCGACGATGGGGCTACCGAAGTGGGCCAATTGGGCACGTATCTGATGGAAGCGGCCAGTAAGAGGGTGAACCTCAAGTTCCGCGGTTTTGCCCTTCATTTTTGTTACTTTATAGGTCAATTCGCATGGTTGCGCGCCTTTAACCTGTGTCTCAGAAATAATCGCCTTCCTGCCGTCTTCAGATTTAATTAAAAAATTTGTCAGTGAGCCGGATGCAGGTTTGGGAATATTTTCCACCACTGCCCGGTATATTTTTTCCGTTTCTCTGCGCTCAAATTGACCCATGAGGTGTGTGAGTGCGGCTTTTGTTTTAGCGAAGACCAGTACGCCACTGGAAGCGCGGTCGAGTCGGTGCACTGCCCGGAGGTAGGGAGTAGGTTTTAGGCGATTGGAGGTTGAACTTTCATTGAGGCTTTTGGTAAAATACAACAGCGCTTCTGTTTCAGCAGAGGGATGTCTGCTTGCGCCACTTTCAGAAGAGAGTCCGGCTGGTTTGTTGATGACAAGGAGATAATAATCTTCAAAAATAATGTGCATGGGTGGAAATTGCAAAGCCTGAAACTTTCTGTGTAGGGATATTGTAACTGGTTAACGTGGTCGCGTCTGAGACAAAAAAGTGGCCATTTTTTATCAGACGAAGCGGATTTTTGTAGGCCGTAGCGCTGCTACGGCCTACAAAATGAGCAAAGTATGGCTGAAAATGGGCCTTATTGGACCAGACGGCGTGCCACCTAACCAGTTACGGGATATTTAAAGATATAAAGGAGGCAGGTTTACCTGTGATAAAGCATCTACAAACCGTAACTGGTTAGGTGGCCCGCTGTATGGACCAACAAGGCCCACTTTTTGTCTCCGACGCGACCACGCTAACCAGTTACTACAAATCAGCCTCCATTCAGCAAATTTTATTCTGCGCCTTCCGGTCCGAGTACTTTCCCGGGGCCTTTTACAGCGAAACCTTTCAATTTTTTTCCGCCGACGGTCAGTTCAACAGCGTAGTCGTACACCTTACCAGACTTCGTGTCGGTTGTTTTTTCTTTTTTGATGATGATATTGAGGGCGCCAGTTATCCCTTTTGCTTCCGGAACTTCATAGGTCCAGACCGTACCCCCAATTTTAGGCGGGCCCCAAGGGCAAAACCATGCAGCGCCATCGGCTTCATTTTGGTAAAAAATACCGCCATCATAGTGGCTGATTTCAATATCCCAAACGGGGTCATTGCCATGGCACCAGAATTCGAAGGGTACCCGGGCGAGCATCATATTTTCCGGCGTTTTGGCCACCATTGTATCAATTTTATGGATGTCAAAAACCTTAAAACCTGTGCTGCCGGTACGGGTAAACTTCCCAGTAAGCACGGCATACACGGATTCTGACATGTAATGGCAGGGTGCCACCGCCTTTTCATAAGCAGATTCAAGTGTTTTTGTTTGATCGGTGATTTCGTACATCGTGGATTTGGGGTAATCTAGCAAACCGGTCCGGCCAAAGCTTGTCATTAAAAGTCCACGAATTTGCTCCAGTGAATCGGCACTGGAAGCCACTTTCGCCTCGGGCGCAGATTGAGGTGCGCCCTCTTCCTTCTTAGAAGTGTCTTTACAGTGTGTAAGGCCACCCGCGAGCAGTAAAAGCAGTAAGATGTTTTTCATGAATAATATTTTTTGTCTGCAAAGGTAATTTGAAAGTCGGTTGGTTGTAATCCAACAAAATGCAAATACGTAGATAGTGGCTTTTTAACACGAAGTTCGTCAGACTGCCTTACATTTGGGCTGAAATATTTTCTTTTCCTAGCATTTACTAATTTTCACTTAGAAAGTCAAATAATACAGCATTATGGTGGGCAGTCTTACTCAAAATAGCGCAAAACTCAAGCGAATTTTTATTGAACCAAAACTTCCGGAAGCCCTCAGTCTTTTGACTGAATTGGCACAAAATCTTTGGTGGTCATGGGATCATGAAGCCATTGAGCTTTTCAAAAGCATCGATCCGGAGCAATTCGAGGCACATTATTACAACCCACTTTCGTTGCTAGATGAGTTGACTACAGAAAAGGCGCAGGCGCTGACTGACAACAGCGATTTTATTGCTCGGATGAAAAATATCCACGCGCGATTTGTTGCCTACTTAACGGAGGTTCCTGCAAAAAAAGATCCAAAAATTGCTTATTTCTGCATGGAATACGGGCTTCATCAATCTGTACGGCTGTATTCCGGGGGTTTGGGCGTTCTAGCGGGCGACTATTTGAAGGAAATAAGTGACTCGAACAGTAATTTCATTGCTGTTGGTCTGCTGTACCGTTACGGGTATTTTCAACAAGGGATCTCGATGAGTGGCGAGCAAATTCACCATTCTGAGCCTGCTAAATTCACCCAACTTCCCTTACACCCTGTACGCGATGATCGGGATGAATGGGTCAAGGTACATATAAACCTCAGTGGCCGCACTGTTTGGGCCAAAGTATGGGCGCTGCCTGTCGGCAGAATGTCACTGTACCTATTGGACACAGACATTGATGACAATGTTTGGGAAGACCGTGTTATTACCCATCAATTGTATGGGGGCGACAATGAGAATAGGCTTCGTCAGGAAATACTTTTGGGTGTTGGTGGCCTTCGTGCCCTCAAAGCCATGAAGATTGTGCCTGATTTATTCCACCTAAACGAAGGCCACGCGGCTTTCTTGGGGCTTGAACGGTTGCGCAACTATATTAAAGAGCAGGGGCTGACCTATTCAGAGGCCTTGGAGGTGGTGCGGGCATCCCAATTGTTCACCACCCACACACCAGTACCTGCCGGACACGACACTTTCTCGGAATCCCTAATAAAGGATTACTTGTTTGAGTACACCTACTCATTGGGTATTTCCTGGGAGGAACTTATGGGCCTGGGAAGGGTTCAGCGCGACAATCCGCTGGAGTTGTTCAATGTTAGCCACTTGGCCATCAGAACCTCCCAAGAGGTCAACGGCGTAAGCAAACTGCACGGCGAAGTAAGCCAACGGATGTTCAGTGAACTAAACCCTGACTATCACCACACAGAAAGCCCCATAGGCTATGTCACCAACAGCGTGCATTTCCCTACTTGGGTGGCCCGTGAATGGCTCGACTATTACCGGGAAAAATTTGGTCCAGCATTTCTTCAGCATCAATCGGATCAGAAAACCTGGAGAAAAATTCAGGAAGTGCCGGACGCAGACATCATGGACATACGCCGTCTGTTAAAAAAACGGCTGCTCAATTGGGTGCGTAAAAGCCTTCACGAAGATTTGATGCGGCGGGGAGAGAACCCTCGCAGCACCTTTGAAATTGTAAATGCCATCAAAGATGACGCGCTCGTGCTAGGTTTTGCCCGACGTTTCGCCACCTACAAACGCGCCACACTGTTGTTTTCGAACGAGGCCCGTCTTGCGGAGATTGTCAACAACGCTGACAAACCTGTTATCTTTTTGTTCGCCGGCAAAGCCCACCCGGCAGACAAGGGTGGCCAGGAGTTTATTCGGGTGATTTACAATGTCACCAAAAACCCGAATTTCCGTGGAAAAGTCATCTTCCTAGAGAATTACAGCATGGAAATGGCGAAACTGTTGACCCAAGGGGTGGATGTATGGCTCAACAACCCCATGCGGCCAAAAGAAGCATCCGGTACAAGTGGTATGAAAGCCGTTATGAATGGTGTCATGAACTTCTCCGTACTGGACGGCTGGTGGTGCGAAGGGTATAAACCCGGCGCGGGTTGGGCACTCCCTGAACATGATACCTACACAGACGATGCCCTCCAAAATGAACTTGATGCCGAAACCATATACAACCTGCTGGAAAACGAACTTGTCCCAACCTACTACGACCAAGACAAAGATGGTATCAGCAAAGGCTGGGTAAAACACATCAAAAATACCATTTCTGAGATCGCACCTGTATTTGTAATGGGCCGAATGTTGGATGATTACCAAGCGCGTTTTTACGGGAAACTTTGGGAACGCAGCCAACTGCTGATAACCGACGATTACCGGGCAGCCCGGGCATTGACTGTTTGGAAAGCCCGTGTGACAAAAGCTTGGGAAGCCATTGAACTGATTGATCTACAAGCCCCCGATACTTTCAACAGATCCTTGCCACTGGGTGCCCCTTTTGAGGCGAAGGTTGTGCTGCATTTGCAAGAACTTTCCCCGGAAGACATTGGGATCGAGGTGGTATTCTATAAGCGAATTTCAGAAGAGGAACTCGAATTGATTGCCAAAAACGACCTGGCACTCGAAAGCCACAGAGGGGCAGAAGCAACTTTCTCCTGCCATTTCAATCCCAAATCAGCCGGTGTATTTGAATACGGTTTCCGGGTGTTTCCGCAACATCCTTTGTTGCCTCACCGGCAGGATTTTGGGTTGGTCCGTTGGCTATGATCCAATGTAACTGGTTAGATGATCGCGTCTGAGACAAAAAAGTAGCCATTTTTTGCCAGACAGCGTGCACCTAGCCAGTTACAAGCCAATAACACGCTGGTCATGGTGCGCCAGAGAAGTAACTTTGACGCACCATGACCAGTTTTTTTGTCGGCATTTGTACCATCGCTCCTTATGAACAAACTCTCCTTTTGTCTCGCTTTGCTATTGCCCCTGTCGGTTACGGCTCAAAAACTAGACCACCACGCTGTATTGTTGCTTCGACTGACCAAAACCCCCGCAGGTTTGTGGCAACAATCCGTCCCTCAGTACCTAACAGTATTCAATCCAAAGGGCTACAACAATCAACCTGCTTTCTTCACGGACAATACCCTGTGGCTCACCGTACAAACCCCGGAGGATACCACACAGACAGACCTATACACCCTAAACCTGTCGACAAAAACCATAGAACGCATTACCAACACACCACTCACATCGGAATACTCCCCCACCCCGATGCCGGGCGGCAAGAGATTCTCTGCAGTGCGCGTTGAAGAAGATGGCCAGCAGAGACTCTGGTCATTTCCGACAGACCATTCAAACAATGGCAAACCGGAATTCCCACGCCTACTGGACGTTGGCTACCATTGCTGGCTGAACGACACCCTTGCTGCATTTTTTATTGTCGGAAACAATACCACGCCCCATACCCTGCAGGTGGCCGGTATTCGCGGTCAAACACCCAGAAAAATAACGTCAAATATTGGACGTTGCCTGCTGAAAACGGGTGATGGGAAATTGGCGTTCGTTCAAAAAGCAACCCAAATTACCTGGTTCCTGAAAACTTGGAACCCCACAAGCAATGCACAAGACATCCTGGTAAAAATGCCCGCCGATAGCGAAGACTTTACCCTGCTACCCGATGGAACCTATCTCACTGGAAATGGCCCAACACTATTTTACTACAAACCCGAGCGTGATACCGACTGGCATGAACTGACAAACCTATCCAAGTACGGCGTAAAAAAAATAACCCGGTTGGCAGCAGGAAAAGATGGTAAACTGGCCGTGGTGGTTGAATGAGCATTTATAACAGGTAACTCGTTACTAAAAGTAACTGGTTAGGTGGCACGCTGTCTGGCCCAAAAAAGCCCATTTTCCGCCATACTTCGCAGATTTTTTTGACCTTAGCACTACTACGGCCTACAAAAATCCGCTTCGTCTGACCCAAAAAGGCCCATTTTTTGTCTCAGACGCTAACCAGTTACTACAAAAAAACAATCACATGGCTTGGTTGTTCCATTGATTGCCCAAGCCACTACAACGAACAATCATACGCTTTTTTCGCCC
>CAIZLM010000268.1 GCA_903933805.1 uncultured Bacteroidota bacterium
GCTTTAATGGTCGTGGTTTTCTCAAACATTTTGCGTTGCTGGCAGCATTTGCCGTGTTGGCTGCTTTGGTCTGGTTTGGCATAGAAATGTCACAACATGGTCCATGGTTTACGCGAGAATTCCTTTTGTACCAAGTACGGTTGTTTAGCACACCTGACAGCGGTCACGGGGGCTTTTGGGGGTACCATTTTGTGGTGTTGCTGATTGGGTGTTTTCCAATTTCAGTATTTGCCATATCCAATCTTTGGGGTGATCGGCAGGGTGAGGACGAAATGTTGGAGAGTGACACCTTGGATGCGTGCAAACAAAGCGATTTTGGCACTTGGATGCAATTGCTTTTTTGGGTCGTACTGATACTGTTCAGTATTGTAAAAACAAAAATTCTCCACTACTCATCCCTAGCCTATTTCCCCATCACTTATTTGGGAGCAGTTACCCTGTGGCGGGCTATTCGCTGGGGCATTTTTCCCAAAATAGTGGAATATTTATTGCCGTTGATTGGCATCGTATTGGGTAGTGCGGTAGCGATATTGCCTTGGCTTGGGCAAAACATTGATCGCATCAAACCGCTTTTTCAAAATGACCGTTTTGCGTTGGCAAACCTTGATGCAACCATTGACTGGACACTTTGGGATGCCATTCCAGGTATAATTCTGGTAGCCACCAGCATCGCTGGTACAATTTACTGGATTAAAAAAGAGGCTTGGAAATCGGCACAAATGGTACTGGCAGGGGGAACACTCTTTACAGCACTCACCTTGGTCCTTATTGTGCCAAACATTGAGGGGTACAGCCAAAGGGCCGCTATTGAATACTATGAAACCAAATGTGGCGTGGATTGCTTTGTTCGCCCGGTCGGATTTAAAAGCTATGCACATTTATTCTATTCCTGTAAAAATAGTCCGGGAGCCGATAAAACAGTGGATGATTATGCCACCATGGCCTTTGGAAACCCCGGAAAAACGTGCTGCTTTGTGGCAAAAATAACCGCGTTGGGCGATCTTCCCAACCTGCCGGGCTACCACGAAGTCTACCGAAAAAACGGATTTGTCTTCTTTGAAAAACCTCTGGCGAAAGATATTGCACCACGGTAAGCCTGTCGCTTCAGCAAATCCTATCACTGCAATAAAACACTGCGATTACTGCCCGTAACCAGACAACTGACATTGTCTGTAAGCACCCCGTCACATTGTCTGCCACTTTCAATTTGCCCTGACAGAGTGTGTTAATTTTCTGAAAAAATGGCAGTTAATTTTCAATAGCACGAAGTTTGATAATATACCTGAGTCCGTAGAAAATTTTGTTTTGCGGCTTTAAATCTACTTTCACCAAACAATAAATAAATTCGAACGTATGAAACCAATCGCTGACCGTGTTATCGTAAAGCCAGCGCCCGCCGATGAAAAGACCAAAGGCGGCATCATCATTCCAGACACAGCCAAAGAAAAGCCACAACGCGGCGAAATCATCGCGGTCGGCCCAGGCAAAACAGGGAAAGATGCGCATTCCATGACCGTTCAAGTAGGCGATATTGTCCTATACGGTAAATATTCCGGCCAAGAAATCTCCCACGAGGGTCATGATTACCTGATCATGCGTGAAGACGAAATATTGGTAATTATCTAGTATTGCAGGTTTTTCAGCATTCAAAAACAAACCTTCAAACAAGGAAATCCCAATTTTTGAAACCAATTTTTCACTAAAAATCATTATTCTACAGATATGTCTGCTAAACAGATAAACTTCAATACAGAAGCCCGCGAAAGACTCAAAGAAGGTGTCGACGCCTTGGCTAACGCCGTAAAAGTCACCCTCGGCCCTAAAGGTCGCAATGTGGTGATCCAAAAATCATTCGGTGCTCCCTCCATCACCAAGGATGGTGTCTCCGTGGCAAAAGAGATCGAACTCGAAGATGCAGTTGCCAACATGGGCGCGCAAATGGTCAAAGAAGTAGCCAGCAAAACTGCCGATGCGGCAGGTGATGGTACGACGACAGCTACCGTTTTGGCGCAGGCAATGGTTACTGCTGGTCTCAAAAATGTAGCCGCAGGATCAAACCCAATGGACCTGAAACGCGGTATTGAAAAGGCTGTTAAGGTCATCGTGGCCAACCTCAAAGAACAAACTGAGCAAATCGGTGAAGACTTTGACAAAATTCAACAGGTTGCCGCCATCTCTGCTAACAACGACGAAGAAATCGGAAAACTCATCGCCAATGCCATGAAACGCGTGAGCAAAGACGGTGTCATTACAGTTGAAGAAGCAAAAGGCACCGACACTGAAATGAAAGAAGTAATCGGTATGCAATTTGACCGTGGCTACCTCAGCCCCTACTTCATCACCGATGCTGAAAAAATGGAGGCTGCCTACGAAACGCCTTACCTGCTCATCACCGATAAGAAAATTGCCAATATGCAAGATCTCGTGCCAGTGCTCGAGAAGTCCCTGCAAACAGGCCGTCCACTCTTGATCATCGCAGAAGATGTTGAAAGTCAGGCACTTGGTGTTTTGGTTGTCAATCGCCTTCGTGCAGGCCTGAAAGTAGTTGCCGTAAAAGCTCCTGGCTTCGGCGACCGCCGCAAAGCTATGTTGGAAGACATCGCTGTCCTAACAGGCGCTACTGTCATCAGCGAAGATCAAGGTTACAAATTGGAAAATGCCGGTCTTGAGCACTTGGGTTCCTGCGAGCGTATCACGGTTGACAAAGACAATACCATTATTGTTGGCGGCAAAGGCAATGCAGACGATATCAAAGCGCGCATCAATCAGATCAAACAACAAATTGAATCCACAACCAGCGATTACGACCGCGAAAAACTGCAGGAACGTCTCGCCAAAATGGCAGGCGGTGTGGCTGTTCTCTATGTTGGAGCCGCTACCGAAGTGGAAATGAAGGAGAAAAAAGACCGTGTGGATGACGCCCTCCACGCTACCCGCGCTGCCATTGAAGAAGGCATCGTTCCTGGGGGTGGTGTAGCACTCGTCCGCGCTATTGACAGCCTCAAGTCGTTGACTGGTGTGAACGAAGATGAAAACTACGGAATAGCCATCGTGCGCAAGTCGCTCGAAGCGCCCATCCGTATCATCGCAGAAAATGCTGGCGTTGACGGCTCTTTGGTATTCCATAAGGTACTCGATGGCAAAGGAGCCTTTGGCTACAATGCTCGTACAGATGTCTATGAAGACATGAAAAAAGCGGGAATCATTGATCCAACCAAGGTAACCCGCGTTGCGCTGGAGAACGCAGCATCTATTGCAGGTTTGGTGCTCACGACAGAGTGCGTGATCAGCGATAAGCCTAAAAAAGAAGCCGGCGGCGGCCATGGACACCCAGGAATGGGCGGTGGCATGGATATGATGTAATTACACAGTCCATTCGTACTAAATATCTATTATGGGCCGCCTGCAGTTGCAGGCGGCCTTTTTTTGTCTAAACCAACTGCCGAGTATGGAATTGGTCTTTACAAACTATCTTTGTCTCAACAGTTTGTACTTTTGCCACTATATAGGCGGTAAGCTGTTTGGCACAAAAAAGATACTTTTTTGTGCCAAACGCAGCCACCTATATAGTTGCTGCTTTTCATTTTCACCCATTCTGGAGCATGTTGGTGGGCTTTATCTTCCGTATGTTATTCTATGGAGTTTTGTCTTTAGGCGCCAAGTCTTATCGCAATTTTACTATGAAAAAAACTATCCTCATCGCTTTGCTTACCCTCGTTGGATACGCCCTTTCGGCACAGTGGACCAACAATACAGATTTGAACACGTTGGTTGCCGCATCGCGCACCGGCGATATGCAGTCGATTGGCACATCTGATGGCAAAACTTATGTAGCATTTTGGCATGAAGTCCCGGAACCTATCTACTATGAACTACGCCTTCAACTGCTGGATGAGCAGGGCAATCAACTGTTTGGCCCAGAAGGAATACTGGTCAACGACACTGTTTCCATGAGTTCATTCACGACGGTGTGGTCGCTTAGTATTGACCGCGATGACAATATACTGATTGGGTTCAACGGTACGGGCAATGATAACGCCGCTTATGTGCACAAGATTGCACCGGACGGCACCCAATTTTGGGGGTCTTCCGGGGTCACTGTTGGGAGCGGTTATGACGTAAAAACAGTGACTTTGGCCAATGGTGAAGTCCTTGTAACATGGCTTCCCGGCAACAAAGGCGCCATGCAGAAAATTGCTGCGGATGGATCCTTGGTTTGGCCCAACCCAATTACCATAGAGCCAACCATCGCGAACCACAAAACGAGTGGCGGAGAGTTGGCAGCCCTGTCGGGCGGCGATTATATTGTCATTGTTCACGACCGGGGAGGATTTTCACCCAGCGCCCTACCCTATGCCCAACGCTACAACACCGATGGTGTGGCGGTTTGGCCTGGTTTGGTGGCCTTGACCAACAACTATTACACCGCTTTTAATCGTCGGTATTCCCTCATACAGGATGGCGATGTCGTTTATTTTGGCTATTCAGGCGCACAAGGTATTCAGCCGCATGGTTTTCTACAGCGGATTAATCCCGATGGAACCTTGCCATGGGGCATCAATGGCTCAGACTTTTCAACCCAGACTGTTTTTTTCGAACGCGATGTACAAGTTGCATTTGAAGCAGGGTCCGATGTCATTTGGGGGATATGTGAGTACAGTGACAATACACAAGGTCAAGTGGGCGAATATGTACAGAAGTTTGACAAACAGACAGGAAGCCGTCAGCTTTCCAATGAAGGTCGAGAAGTATTCCCTGTTTCAACTGATTATATTTCGCACCAAGGAAAGTTGCGGACCATTGATGATCTGCCTATTTTTCTTGTTTCAGATGGCAATTCGAACGGAGTTTTCCCAAAAGATTTACTGGCCGTTTATTTGGATAAAAATGGTGCTTTTGTTTGGCCGGAGCACACACGCCCCATGGCCACCAACGCCAATGGTGTAAAATCACGCATACAATTCAACAAACCAGCATTCGGCAAGGCAACGTGTGTTTGGGTGGAGGCACGTGGCAACGAATTTGGTGTGCCTTATGCCCAGCAATTGGCGCTGGCTTGCACTCCTCCTACCGCAGGATTTTCCTTTTCAGCCAATGCGCTGGAAGTTTCATTTGGCAGCACCGCACAGGCCGCAACAAGTGTATTCTGGAGTTTCGGAGATGATAAATACGGTTCTGGAATCAACCCGACACACACTTATTCATCAACGGGCACTTATACGGTATGTCAATATGCGTCAAATGACTGTGGAACAGACACGCTTTGTTCCAACATCTTTGTCATTATGAGCCCCGTATCAGTTGCAGAAAAAGTAGATAAGGTGGTTGTATCACCCAATCCAAATGAGGGAAAATGGTCTGTAACGCTCGAAGTTTCTGCTACATCGGATTGTTCGTACGGCCTATATACGAGCACCGGGCAATTGGTCAGCGCACGAGCGCTCGGTTTGGTGAATGGCCTACACCAAATTTCCATGGATGAGTCACTTCAGACAGGCACCTATTTTATGCTGCTTGATATTGGAAAACGCCGTTCTGTTTACCCCATCATTGTCCGATAGTAACTGGTTAAGTCCAATATAAGTTGTTTTCTTTTTGTAACTGGTTGGCGTGGTCGCGTCTGAGAC
>CAIZLM010000269.1 GCA_903933805.1 uncultured Bacteroidota bacterium
TCACCAATGCCAACGGAATCCGTAGTTTTTGATATCGCGGGTTGTTCCACAGGGCATAGGCGCCCATTGACAACATGAAAAAACTACCAACGTAGGGCAGGTACGTGTAGCGATCAGCCATGATGACGGAACCTACAGACACAAACTGCAACACAAAAGCGACCGTAGCGAGGTAAAAACCCAAACCAAAGAACGGAATTTTTGTTTTCCGCAGCGACCACCAAGCCCCCCCCATCATCGCCAAAGCAATAACGGGCATGGCGTAATAGTGACCTGGAAGCAGCCCCTGTGTATTTAATGTTGGATAGGGATAAAAGGTCGTCAATGGGTAAGGCACAAACAATTTATACCAATACATGACAAACCCGTACGCCGCGAAAATAAAGTGGTTGGCTGTTGAAAACACCTCAAAATCAGCAACAGCACCCTTGGATTGGATCTTGTAGGCCATCAAGCCAAAAAATAGCGATATACCGAAAAAAGGAACTTTCTCCAGGGCTGTTCTCCAGTTCAATTTACCATCCTGTACCAATTTGTCAGCGTAAAAATCAATTAATACCAGCACCAGGGGAAAAGCCACCGCCATGGCTTTTGACAGGCACGAAAGCACGAACAAGGTGATGGTCAAGATATACCAATGCCAGCCGCCTTTTCGTTGAAAACGCAGGTAGGTGAGCAGGGCCGCCAGGAAAAAAAGTACGTACAACACGTCTTTTCGCTCCGAAACCCAAGCGACAGACTCCACGTGCATGGGATGAATACCAAAAAGCGCTGCCGTGAGCACACCAACTTCCCAGCGTTTTCCGCTCATGGCAAAAGCAAAGAAAAAAACCAGCAGGGTATTGACTAGGTGTAGCAGTATATTGGTTTGGATGAACGGGCGGGGAACAGGTTTATCGCCCACTTTTTTCGCCTTAAAATTCAGCGAAAGTGAGTACATCGTCAACGGGTGGTAATTCAGCGAAACGGGCTCACGCCAAATGGCATCTTGGTGTTCTGTACCCGGAAATATGAGCATGGGGTTTTCGGTCACATAGGTGGGGTCATCCCAATACGTGAAATCGTTTTCCAAGGCCGGTTTGTAGGCAAACCAAGTAGCAACAAGCACAAACACCATGACCCCAAAGGCCTTTCCCCAAATTTGCCAAAAACCGGGTGTTTCCCCTGAGTTGGATTTAGAAACGACTTTAACAGCGTTTTTAGTTGCTTGTACTTGTTTTTTTGCCATAACTATTTGCTTTTTCTACTGGTTAGGTTGCACGCTGTCTAGCCCAAAAAGGCCCATTTCCCGTCCTACTGCGCAGATTTTTTTGACCGTAGCGCTGCTACGGCCTGTGAAAATCCGCTTCGTCTGGCAAAAAATGGCCACTTTTTTGTCTCAGTCGCGACCATGCTAACCAGTTACTTGTTTTTACGCCATTGCCAGATCGCCATACATTTCGGCTTTCAATTTGTGCACCTTCTCACTGTGCAGGTATTCCCCATAGCTCATGTATTGATCGATTAGTCCCTTGGGGGTTATTTCGATGATACGGTTGGCCACAGAGTCGAGAATTTGATAATCGTGCGATGTAAAGATAATGTTTCCAGTAAATTCCTGCATGCCATTGTTCAAAGCCGTGATCGATTCCAGATCAAGGTGGTTGGTCGGCTCATCCAAAATGAGGAAATTGGGGTTGGCCAGCATGATTTTTGACATCATACACCGCACCTTCTCGCCGCCCGACAGTACCCCGGAGCGTTTGAACACTTCCTCGCCACCAAACAGCATCCGGCCCAGAAATCCACGGATAAACGATTCGTCTTTGTCTTTTGAAAACTGACGCAACCAGTCAATCAGGTTCATATCCTGATCGCCCGAGAAAAAGGCGCTGTTGTCGTTGGGCAGGTATTGGGGAGAAATGGTTTGACCGTATTGAAAACTGCCTTCGAAATCGGTATCCTCTCCGGAAAGTATGTTGAACAGGGCTGTAACGGCCTGTGCATTGCGGCTCAGAATGGCAATTTTTTCGCCTTTGTTGAACCGGAGGTACATGTCTTTGAGTAAAAGTTCCCCTTCGTTGTTTCGCTTCGTCAGGTTTTGTACTTCCAAGATGATGTCGCCGGGCTCACGTTCAGGTTTGAATGCAATGTATGGGTAGCGGCGGTTGGAAACTTGCATATCCTCCAAATTCAGTTTTTCAAGGGCCTTTTTCCGGCTGGTCGCTTGCTTTGATTTAGAAGCATTGGCAGAGAAACGGGCGATAAAATCCATCATCTCCTGGCGCTTTTGTTCCACTTTTTTGTTTTTATCGGCCATTTGGCGGGATAAAAGCTGACTTGTTTCGTACCAAAAAGTGTAGTTGCCAGTAAACATTCGAATTTTGCCGAAATCGACATCCACAACATTTGTACACACCATATCCAAAAAGTGGCGATCGTGGGATACTACAATGACAATATTTTGGTAATCAGCCAGAAAATTACACAGCCAGTCGGTGGTTTCTGCATCCAAGTCATTGGTCGGTTCGTCCATCAGCAAAATGTCCGGAGCGCCAAACAACGCTTGTGCCAGGAGTACTTTTACACGCTCTGACCCATCCAGATCTTTCACCAACTTGTAGTGGTAAGATTCATGAACGCCCAAATTACTCAGCAATTCGGCGGCATCACTTTCTGCCATCCAGCCATTCATTTCCCCAAATTCCCCCTCCAATTCCGCCGCCCGCAAAGACTCCGCTTCCGTCGCATTCGGATTGTCGTATATGGCGTTTTTTTCCTTCATGATATCGTACAAATGACGGTGCCCCATGATCACCGTGTCCATCACGGTATGTTGGTCAAACGCAAAGTGATTTTGACTGAGTACTGCCATACGCTCCCCGGGGGTGATGTCAACAGACCCTCTGGTACCATCAAGTTCGCCGGAAAGGACCTTTAGAAACGTTGATTTGCCGGCGCCATTCGCACCGATTACACCGTAACAATTGCCTTTAACAAATTTTAAATTCACCTCATCAAAAAGCACTCGCTTGCCGAATTGAACGGCAACATCATTGACTGATAGCATCGAAATAGATATATGTTATGAAAACAGCCACAAAGGTACGGGTTTATGGCAATAATAGCGCCTTTTTGCAGACAAATAACGTTGAAAGGATGGGCCTACGCCGCTTGGCGGCGGCACGCTGCCAAGTAAGTGCTGTGCATACACCACTAGCGCAACATTCCCACCAAAAAATAAATATGCGGTAATGGCTTGGGGATGCCTTATCTGCCAAAATGCCGGTGCTGGTTTGCGGCTTTTACGATTAAAACTGGTTAGGTGGCACGTTGTCTGGCCGAAAATGGCCACTTTTTCGTCTAAGACGCGAGCGCCTAAGCAGATACCCAATTTGCCCGAGGCGGGTAAGCGCGCCGCTTTTATCTCTAAAGCAAAAGATGATACCAATTTTTTTATCGGAATATGTCGTTTACTTTTGCAGGGTAACAAGAAACTCCCATGGATACTACCACACAAAATTGGAACACGCTCTCCCCTGAAGAGGAATATGTGATTGCTCAAAAAGGCACTGAAAGCGCTTTTAGTGGCGAATACTGGAACCACAAAGCCGCTGGTTCCTATGTTTGCCGCAGATGCAACGCACCCCTGTACCAATCGGCGGATAAATTTGACAGCGGCTGCGGCTGGCCGTCCTTTGATGATGAACTCCCCGGCGCGGTTCTCCGCCACACGGATGTATCGTTTGGTATGAAACGAACTGAAATCGTGTGTGCCAACTGCGCAGGGCACCTCGGCCACGTATTTGAGGGCGAACGTATGACCGAGAAAAATACCCGCCATTGTGTCAACTCCCGCTCTATCCGATTTGTACCGGCCTGAGTGTGCCTGTAACACGAAAAAGTTATCCCAATCTCGCGAAAGCGTCCTTCTATCCAGCTGTTCATGCAAATACTCCATTTTTCCGATACCCACCTCGGCTTTCAAGCCTTTGACCGCGTGACAGACGTCGGGGTGAATGCACGGGAGCAAGATGTTTACGATGCATTCGAACGCGTCGTGGACCGTATCCTAGCGTTGAAGCCCGATGTGGTGGTCCATTCCGGCGACTTGTTTCACAGACCCAGTCCCAGCAACCGCGCGCTCACGTTTGCACTGGAACAACTGCGCCGCATCAGTCGAGCCAACATTCCCTTCGTGGTCATCGCCGGAAACCACGAAACACCCAAAACAATTTACAACAGCCCCATTCTACGGGCGCTGCGCTCTATTGATGGGGTTTTTCCGTTGTTCGGTGAAACGTGGGAGACCGCGGCGTTCGGCAATGTCGTTGTCCACGGTGTGCCGCACATCAATGACAACCGACTGCTGCGCACAGAACTGGACCGAATGGCGCCTGTATCCGGCAAATGTAATTTACTCATGCTCCATACCTCACTGGGGCGACGTTACCTCATGGAGGAGTACGGCGAGCAGGTGTTTCCCGAAGAATTCGAGGTAAAACTAACGGGTTTTCAATACATTGCCCTAGGCCACTGGCACAATTGTCAGGCAGTAAAGCTACACGACTGCGCCTGGTATTCCGGCAGTACGGAACGATTCAGCGATACTGAAGCAGGCGAAGAAAAAGGTTTTTTACTGCTCAATATCCACCCGGACAATGCCTGTACGGTCTCTTTTGAGGCCATTCCAACCCGTGCCTGGGTTAAATGGGACCGCAAGGATTGTTACAAGGCTTCGGTGCTGGAACTGGAGGCTGAACTGGAAGTTTTCAAGGTGCAAAATTGCCCAAGGGAAGCAATTGTCTCCTTGAATTTTAACGACATCAAACCGGAACAGGCATTCGAACTGTCCAACCAACGCCTGCGACAGATTTTTCCAGATAGCTTCCAGCTCATCACCAAACGCAAAACGTACAGCGACCGTGCTTTTGTGCATGACATCGAAGTGAGCCAGTTCGACAGCCTGGACAAGATTTTTAACGACTACCTGCGCAGCAAATACCCCGACAACGAAGTGCTGGCCGATCAGTTGGTGGCCCGCGCGGGGATGTATTTTGACAAGTAAGCAGTGACGCTGACAACAACAAACCGGTATGATATTAAACCAACTAGAATTACGCAATTATAAGCAATACAGCGATTTGCAGCTTGAATTTAGAGAAGGGCTGGTGGGTATTATCGGAAAGAATGGCGCCGGAAAATCAACGATTTTCGAGGCCATCCTGTTCTGTCTTTTCGGGCGCGAGGAGGCCAACAAGAGTTTTGTTCGCACGTCTTTCGCATCGGATCCCAAAGCGCCTGTTGTGCTGAAACTGACTTTTTCCATCGGTGAAATACAATACAGGGTGGTACGCGATTATCGCGGCACCTCGATGACCACAGGTGCGGAATTGTATAAAAACGACCTTTTGATTGCCAAAGGTGTGACACCTGTCAATGATGAATTGGTGAAGGTGTTGCACGTAGAATACCATGCGTTCAAGCGATCGGTGTTCAGCAGCCAAAAAGAACTTTCTAAAATATCGGAAACTTCGGGGGAAGAACGAAAAAAAATGATCCGCGAAATGCTCGGCCTCGACAACCTCGATGACGTGCAAGCAAGGTTGCGATCAGATTATAAAAATCTAGAACAACAGGTTAAAGGACAACGCCAAAATCTACTGCCGGAAATCGAAGTCCAGACACTCGAAGCATCTTTGGCTGTCTATGCCAGTTCGCTGGAAGAATGCCTGCTAAAGCTGTCGGCTGAAACGGAACAGTTGAAAAAGATTGAAAGCACGTACGCCCAAAAAAAACAGGTATTCACGGCACAAGAACAACGTCTCAATCAACACAATGCTGTAGAAATTACCTTGACCCAGTCTCGTGAACGGCTAAAAGGTTTGGTGGAACAACAGTCGGCTATTCAACTCAAAATTGAAGGCCTAATGGCACAAAAAGATGCCTTGGAGACCCAAAGAGGTCTGTTCTATACCGTGGAATCTCAAAAAAATCAGTTGGCTTTTCTCGAAAATGAACTGAAAAAAAAGGTCAAAAAAGATGCGCTGCTGGCCAGAATAACAGAATGTCACCAACAAATACAGGGAATACAAAACCAGTTGGATGGCTGGAAAACCATCCTCGAAAGCAGCAAAACCACCGACGAGGATCTTCGCACCATACAATCGAAAATTGCGGTTGCTGATGCTGACATCAATGCCAAACGCGACGAAATAAATGATTTAAACAAACAAATTGGCGGTATTAGTGCCAATATTCGTGAACGCGAGGTCAAACTGTCGTCGCTGCGTGCCATCGGCAGCCAGGGCGCTTGTCCAACTTGCCTTCAACCCTTGCTCGAGGGCTATAGTCGTGTGGTGGATGAACTCGAAATTGAAATCAAAGCGCTACAATCCAAGGAATTACGGGTACTTGACGCTCGAAAAAATGACGTCACCGAAACAGGGATAGGCCTAAAAAATCTCCTCCAAACACTCCGGGCCGAAGAGAATGTGTTGATCGCGCAACAATCAAAACTGGCCCAATTGCTGCTCCAGCAGTCCCGGGAAGAGGCCAATCTTGCGCAGTGGGCCAATTCGCTGGCCAGTACGGAAAAAACACTCCTGGACTTGGGCGATGTACAGGTTGATGAAGCCGCGTATTTACAGCTCAAAGCAACCTTGGCAGACCTGGAACCCCGGTATATTGCTTTTCAAAAAGCAGAAAATTACCTTTCCCTGGAATTGCCATCGTCTCAGGAAGCGCTTGTTAATATCAAGTCAAGTATCTCCGGCGCCACACAACTGCTGGATGCCAATGCAGTACTGTTGGTGGACTTGGGTTTTCAGCCGGACGACTATCGCTTGGCAAAAACAGATCTAACCGGTTTCTCGGAGGTGTTGTCCAGCCAATCAGCCATTGTACGACAGTTGGAAAAAGCAATGCTGGAACAAAAAAACGCCCTTGCCCAGACGCAGGCAAAGCTGCAAAGCAACGCATTGATATTCAGCCAGATAAGTATCACCTTGGCAGAGACGGAACTGCTCAAAAAATTGGACGAACACCTGGCCAATTTTAAAAAAGAAATCTTGGAAAAAGTGACCCCGGGGATCTCCCGGGAAGCCAGCGATCTGTTCAGCCGTATCACCAAAGGCAAATACGAAGGCATCAAGGTGGATGAAAACTTTGAGTTTTTTATCGCCGATGGCGGACTTTATTACCCGATCAAACGCTTCAGCGGCGGCGAAATTGATTTGGCCAATTTCTGTTTGCGCATTGCCGTGACGAAAGCCATCATGGAGCTGAGCGGCACTGAACACCGACTGGAGTTTTTGGCTTTCGACGAGATTTTTGGCAGTCAGGACGAAGACCGCCGCCTGGAGATGATGCTGGCATTGAACTATTTACAGGAACAATTCCGTCAAATATACATTGTTTCGCACATCGAAAGCCTACGGGATTATTTTCCCCATTTGTTGGAGGTGCAACACGCCTCGGAAGGCAGTACGGTTGTATGGAGGTAGGCGCCTACTGTGAACAACCGCCCAACAGGCACCAATGTATGGAGGTAGGCGCCTACTGTGAACAACTGCCCAACAGGCACCAATTGACCTACATCGAGGTGGGAACGACCGGAAGCAGGCGTAATCTTGCTTCCGGTCGTATGTTATTACCCAATACCCAACAACTCGACCTCAAAAATCAAGGTGCTGTTGGGTCCGATTTCAGCGCTCACTTGGCGGTCGCCGTATGCAAGGTGTGGTGGAAGGAATAGGCGCCATTTACTGCCAATGGCCATGAGTTGTAGCGCTTCTGTCCACCCGGATATTACCCGGTTTAAGGGGAAAGAAGCCGGCTGTCCGCGTTTTACGGAACTGTCGAATACCCGTCCGTCAATCACCGTTCCATGGTAATGGCAGGTGACTGTTTGCGTGGGGCCTGGTTTCGCGCCGTCGCCTTCGTGCATGATCTCATATTGAAGCCCGCTTTCCAGAGAAACAACGCCTTCACGTTGAGCGTTTTCGGCTAAAAATTCCTGACCGGCTTTCAAGTTTGCGGCTGCTTTATTTTCTAACATTGCTTTTAGTTTATCAGAGACTGACATGGTGAGGTGATGATGATGAAGGCACAAAGGTAGCAGGTAATTTCTCAAATCACTTTTTCCCAACGCAAACAATTCGCATCGTACACGGTCTCCAGTCCGGCTTGGAGAAAGCCACATTTTTCCAGCACCCTGTTGGATGCGTGATTTGACGCATCCGTAAACGCTACTAAGTGGCGTACGCCCAATGATGCCTGTGCGTAATCAACCAATGCACTGGTTGTCTCGGTGGCCAGTCCTTTACCCCAATATGCGCGGTCGAGCGTGTAGCCGACTTCAATCTCACGGCCGGGTTGAAATGCCACATGTCGAACTACTGCATAACCAATAAATGTACGCTCATACAGCATTTCGAGGATCCAGACGCCATATCCAGGGTTTTCTGCGGCATATTGTATCCACAATTGCGTGCGTTCCAACACCTCCGCTGCATCCACGGCTGCCGTACGGATATAGCGCATGACTTCCGCATCACTTTGCAGGCGGAAAATATGATTAAAATCATCAGCGTTGTATGGTCTTAGGGATATTCTTGCGGTCCGAAAATTGGCCATACTTTGTTTTGGTCTGTAGTTAATAATTGGTTGGTTAGCAAGCTGCCTCGCCCCAAAAATGGACTTTGTTGGGGCCAGACAGCGTGCGTAGCCAACTTGAAATTCATCCTCTTATTCACAGCACAATTCTATTTGAAAGGCCCAAGCATATTGTCTGGGAGGCTTTTGTATGTCCTGGGGGCTGGGCCACAACACCAAATCGGTACCAATCAGACGCCACGGCACAGGGTGCGCACTGCCGAGTAGAACAATGGTACTGCCAGCCTTCGGCTTGATATTCGGAATTACCAATTGTTCTGGCAATCGATCTTCACCAATTTCGGCCAGGTAGATGGCGTTCAGTTTATCTTCCTTTTGGGTAAATACAATTTTTTTATCTTGAAAAACACCGTTTTTTGGGGTAGTGGTGCCGTAAATAGCGTCGCTATTGATGGCCATCCAGGCACCAATATCTTGCAACCTGTTATAGGCTTCCTGATGCCAGGCACCATCGGGTCCGGGAGCGATGTTAAGAAGTAGGTTGCCGCCTTTGCTGACCACATCGCACAGTGTGTGGATAATTTTTCTGGGGCATTTATAATGTTCTTCTACAATATAGGACCATGAGTCGCCCATTGTCATACATGTTTCCCAAGGCACCCCGAGTGGTGCTGCAGGGATTCCCTGTTCCGGTGTGAGGTAGTTTTCAAATTCGCCGGGTATCCAGCGGTCCACGATGATGATACCCGGCTGTCGCTGCCGGGCCATGGCGGCAATGTGGGGCATGTCAACATCTTGGCCTTCTGGAATGCCCCGTTGCCAAGACTCCGTACGATTGATGGTGTTGGCGGGGCGTACCCATCCACCGTCGAGCCAAAGGATATCGAGGGGGCCGTAGTTGGTACAAAGTTCTTCCAACTGGTTGAGGGTAAATGCTTTAAATCTATTATAGCGCTCCGGATATTTATGGAGGTCGTAGTTGACATTCCGGTCTTTGGGCGGGAAATAAGGCCACCAAAAATCTGTACTATGCCAATCTGGTTTTGAAAAATAGGCCCCTGTTTTGAAGCCTTTGGCCCTGAAAGCGTTGAATATTTCGCGGGTCACATCGGCTTTAGGGTTGGTGGAGAAAGGACATTTTGGGTCGGTAATTTTATAATCTGTCTGTCGGGTATCGAACATACAAAATCCATCGTGGTGTTTGGTGGTAAAAACCATATAACGCATTCCGGCCGCTTTGGCTGCATCCGCCCAGCGAGTGGGATTAAAAAGCGTGGGATTGAACGTCTTTTGGAGGTTTTCGTACGCTTGTTTGTATTCATACCAGTTGTCTGCCTGCGCCCCGCGCCGCTCACACCAGCCTTCATCTTCCGGACAAAGGCTCCAACTTTCCACGATTCCCCATTGGCTGTAGGTGCCCCAGTGCATCAGCAAACCAAATTTGAGGTCTTGCCACGCCAGGATATTTTGTTGTACGAGTGTGTCAGAGGGAGGAATATACAGTCGTGCATGTTCCTGACCAACAGCATGTTGTAGCGCAGCAATGCACACCAAAAGCAAGATAAATTTTTTCATGGTTCAAAAAATTAAGTGCAAATCTGCAAAAGAAATATCGTACGTGGTTAGGTTGTGGCGTCTGAGACAAAAAAGCGATCATTTTTTCTCTCAGAAGCGACAACCTAACCCGTTACTTTTTTTTAAACGTATCTTAGCGGCGGAATTTATTACGCTGGTGTAAACCGTGTTCGCCGGATGCCATAACAAACCTTGTAACGACGGAGATGGTCGTGTTTGAGACAAAAAATGTGTCTTTATTGGCCAAACAACGTGTCACCAAAGTTGTTATCTAAGACAGCGTGCCACCTAACCAGTTACTTCCAAACATAACTTAAAAGCTTTCCATGCAGAAATTTGCGCTTTTCCTCCTTTTCCCCTTGCTTTTTGCCGCTTGCATCACTGCTGATAAAACGTACAACCGTGCTGCCCCGGGTATTTGGCGTGGCGTGTTGGAGTTGGAGCATTTTTCCATGCCGTCCAAGAAAAAAGACGATGTCGCGATTGTTTATGATCAGTTCAAACCAGGGGAACTGCCGTTCAATTTTACGATTAATTATATTGATGAAGAACGTTTTTACATGGAGATAATCAATGGTGACCAGCGCATACGCCTCGACAGCATCCAGTATGGCCGTGATCGGTCATTGGCGCGTGACACCATGAACGTTTGGTTTCCTGAATATCAGTCTTATATCCACGCTGAAATCAGGGGTGGGGTGATGCAAGGATATTGGAAAGTGACCACCAAGGAGGACTATCAGATTCCGTTTTATGCCAATTCAGGTCGAGATTATCGCTTCACCAATCTCAATAAAAAACCGCTTGCCGATTTGACGGGCAATTGGGCCACTGCTTTTGGCGTTGATGGAAAACCGGAAGATGTGGAAAAAGCAGTGGGGGAGTTCAAGCAAAATGGCAACCACTTACAGGGTACTTTTCGCACTGAAACCGGCGATTATGGCTTTTTAGAAGGCACCATTCAGGACCGCAAATTCTCGATGTCTTCTTTCGACGGAGCCCACGCCTTCTTGTTCTCCGGAAGTATTCAGGGCGATTCCCTCCAAGGGGAATTCCGATCCGGGCACAAATTCAAATCTCTTTGGACGGCCTGGAAGGACCCGTCATTTGACCTTACAGCACTTGATTCATTGACGCATGTGAAGGCGGGCAGTGCGGTCTCATTTTCCGTAAAAACACCCGATGGACGTGCGATCTCTTTTCCCGCGCCCGCTTTTGACAATAAAGTTAAAATATTTACCATCACGGGTACCTGGTGCCCCAACTGCCGCGATGAACAGGTGTTCTTAACCCAGTTTTTGAAGGAAAACCCGGACTTGGCCAAAGACCTGTCGGTGATAGCATTTTCCTTCGAAAAAGGCAATGATGTTGAAAAAGCCAACAGGCATCTCGCAGCGTATAAAGAAAAGCTGGGGTTGCCTTTTGATTTGGTGTACGCTGGGTTGGCAGGCAGGGCGGAAGCCGCAAAATTCTTTCCGGCACTTGACGATGTTTCGGCCTTCCCGACCATGATGATACTCGACAAGCAGAACCAGATAATCCGCGTTCACACCGGATTTGATGGCCCTGCTACATCGCGGTATGCATCTTTTAAAAATGAATTTACCCAGTTTGTAAAACAGGCCATCAACCAATAAGATCACTCACGCATTGACCGTCATCATGAACCGAATAATCCTCGCTTACGCCAACGCCAATGTTGAACTGGCCCAAACTATTGACAATCAACTGTCTAGGATCGGTATTCCTTTTGAGCACATCAACTCCTCCTCAGGAAGCCTACCGACTGCCCTACTCGCTGCCGGCGAACCTGTTTTACTCTTGGTCACTGACAATCTACTGAAGGAACGTGCCAGTATGAAGGGCTTGTTGGATGCCCTGCGTCAGTTTCCACTCGATTTACCCCTGCTCCCCGTTGTCGCCGATGGTATAGATGAACAGGGACAACCAGTGGTTACCCATATTGACCGTATGGTCAACATGTTGCATTACATGAACTATTGGCAAAACGAGTGGCTCAATATCAGCACGGCCTATCAGGCAGGTGATGCCCATGAAAAATCTGCGCTGGAGCTGGATTTGGGTACGGTGAGGTCTATTTCAGGACAAGCCAGCGACCTTATTGGTCTCCTTCGTGAGCGCGGAGCTTTGGCATACCAAGATTTTTGTGACCAAGATTTTGCCCTCTTTTTTCATAAATTTGAACTCAGCGACTGGCATGGGCAATATCGCCGTTTGGTGGCGCAATTGGCTACCCAACAGGAAGATACGGCACTGGTCCACCTGCCTGAAATGCCGTTGCGCAGTGGTCTTATTTCCCCTGAACCCACTGAGCACATCATCGAAATAACACCGAAGGCTACTGAATTACCGCCGGTGAAGATGTTCACGGTGCCACCCCGCGCTGCCTCAGATGAATTTGGATCAAGTTCCGAGCCTATACAAGTTACCGGTGATCCCATTGAGCAAACCATTCAGGATGCGCAATTGTGGGTGGAACGCGGATACTTGGAACGCGGCTTAGAACTCCTGAGGGTCGCAGCAGAAGAATATCCCAACGACAAGCGTATTGAAACGGCCTTCCATCAGATTCAGGCTCCTCAAGATATACGCCAATCCAAGGCAATTCCCGATCCAATATTGGAAACTGCTCCATCGCAGCCGGAACCCGTCAACGATGCCCATTCGTATGACCTCATGGGCGATTCAGCCCTTTCTAAAGGCGATTTTCTCTTTGCAAAATACTGTTGGGATCGTGTGCTGGATGTCAGCCCGGATCATCCGGATGTTTTTAGAAAATTGGGTCTGATGACGGCCGAACACTTACTCGATTACCGGGATACGGCCGTTCAGTACCTCCAAAAAGCGTTAGAAAAGAATCCCCACGATCAGGAAGTGAAACAAGCATTGAATGGCCTTCTCGGTGAACACAGTCAAAGCCAGCTTGATGAAATCCCATCAGCTGAACGGCTTGAAAGCAAACAAGTGCAGGCCGAATCTCCCATACCTGAGTCAATTATCAATTCTCCTGCGGCAAAACCGCACAAAGGTGTTGTGCTGATCACCGGTGCTACATCGGGTATTGGCCGTGCAACAGCCGAAATATTTGCCGAAAATGGATACCGATTGATCCTGACCGGCCGCCGGGAAGGAAGGCTTCAGGAACTGAAAAAACACTTTGAATTGGCCTACAACACAGATGTACTTGTGCTGGCATTTGACATTAGAGATGCCGTAGCGGTACAAGCATCGCTCGGAAATCTGCCGGAATCATTTCAACATATTGACATTTTAGTCAACAATGCAGGCCTTGCAAAGGGCCTTTCTCCCATCCATGAAGGTATTCTCGAACATTGGGAAACCATGATTGATACCAATGTGAAGGGGCTCTTATATGTCACAAAAATCGTTTCCGCTGGTATGGTGGCGCACCGACATGGACACATCATAAACGTGTGCAGCAGCGCAGGAAAAGAAGTTTATCCCAACGGAAATGTTTACAGCGCGACAAAATTTGCCGTGGACGCACTCACAAAATCCATGCGCCTCGATTTACATACGCACAACGTACGCGTAAGCCAAGTCAGCCCAGGACACGTCGAAGAAACTGAATTCGCCCTCACCCGCTTCGACGGCGATGTTGAACGCGCCAATATTTACAGCGATTTCCAACCCCTAAAATCCCGCGATGTTGCAGAAATTATTTATTTCATGGCGACCAGACCACCGCACGTAAATATTCAGGATGTACAACTCTTTTCAACCCAACAAGCCAGTAGCACCATGATCAATCGCAGCGGGCGCAGCCATCCATAGCGCTGTAATCGCTTCTGGGTTTATTGCAGTTCCAGTACCAGTGGCAGGTTTTTTCCGACTGAAAGCGCAGATAAATGGCTGATCACCTCGCCTGTAACCACGTTTTTTGCCCGGCTAAATCCTTGCATACGCTCTGCAAAACGATTGGTATCTACCACTTTATCGGTGTTGGACGTATTCAGCACGATCATCACCGTTTTAGCCGCATCATATCGGAAATAGGTGTACACACCATCTACTGGAACAAATTGCATCAGTTTGCCTGTTTGAAGCGCTGGGGTGGCATTGCGATACCGCAGCATCGTTCGCATAAAATTGAATGCTTCATTTTCCTGCGGAGTACGACCTGATGCTGCAAATTTATTGTTCTGGTCTCCTGCCCAACCCCCCGGAAAATCCTTGCGGATATTGCCATGCGATGGCCACTCATTCCCTGTTCCCAAAATTTCTGTCGCATAGTAAATTTGCGGAATGCCCCGCGTGGTCAGTAAAAAGGCAACACCACTTTTGTATTTGTTGAGGTCTTCTTTAATGGTGGTGAAAAAACGGGTGAAGTCATGGTTGTCTAACATCACGACGTTGCAGTTGGGGTTTTTGTAAAATCGATCTTTCGCCAAAGTATAGTAAATTCTTGCGGCACCTTCCGTCCAGCCTTGTTCGCGGGTTAGGGCTTCTTGGATCGCAAAACACAGCTGAAAGTCAACAACCCCGGGAAGATTGGAATCAAAATGTGCGCTTTTAAGGGGCTGATCGTCCGCAAAAAAACCTTGTATTGAAACGCCGTGTTCCCATATTTCACCAAACATGCCCAGGTTAGGATATTCATCGCGCAACGCCTTGCACCAGCGGCTGCAAAATGCTTGATCGGAATAGGTGTACGTGTCGATCCGCAGATCGTCAATGCCGGCGTATTCGATCCACCAAATCGCTTGCTGGATGAGGTAGTTGGCCACATGTGGATTGCGCTGGTTGAGATCGGGCATGGAATAATCAAACCAGCCGTCGGTAAACTGCTTTTTATCCCATTCAGAACCGTATGGATCCACCAACGTGGGCGCCCGGTAAGTCGTACGCGTGAACGTGGGCCATTGGTTGAGCCAGTCCTTGGCGGGCAGATCGTCCATCCACCAGTGTTGACCGCCAATGTGGTTCAGCACGACATCTCGTACAACCTTCATGCCGCGTTGATGACAGTTCTGTACCAGGCTTTTCAGTAGTTCGTTGGAGCCAAAACGCTTGTCAACCTGATAGTGATCGGTGACAGCATAACCGTGATATGACGCTTCTTTTTGGTCGTTTTCGAGTTCAGGATTGAGCCAAATGGTAGAAATTCCCAGGTCCTGTAAGTAGTCTAAGTGGTTGATGACGCCTTGTAAATCACCCCCGTGACGTCCCACCAGTGAGTCGCGTTGGAGGCCTTGGCGCATACCCGCTACATTGTCGTTGGAAGGGTCACCATTGGAGAAACGATCCGGAAAAATCAAGTAAATCGCATCGCTGCTGTTCACGCCTTGTGCTTTTACAGCGCCGGTTCGCGCAAGAATAGGGTAGGGGTGGGTAAAAGTCAGTGTTCCCTTCGAAAATACCAGCGGTACTGTTTGTGGCTTGGCGCTCTTGGCAATATCAAGCGTCAAGAACAAATAGTTTGGGCTATCGGCTTTTTCCACTTTTATCAACTTTATACCTTTTACAGGGCCAAGTTTGACAGCATAAGACGCTACGTCTGCACGATGAACCATGATTTCGACGGTACGATGTTGCATGCCCGTCCACCAATTGCTCGGTTCCACGCGGAGATCATTGGATACCGGTACTGTTACCTTTTGCAACAAAGCAGGTGCGGAACTGCCTGCATAATTCTTGCAGTTGAGCAGTCCAAAAAAAACAATGAAAAGAAGGATGAAACGAACCATGGTGTATGATTAAGTCGGTGGAAATAGCCAGAGACCTGGCCGGGTTTTGAAAAAATCAAATATTTGCAATCAATCAAGTCATCAAAATCACGTTCATCACAGTCTAGGTTGCTTTTTTCTCTCGGATCATTAACGTGAGTAATGCCGCGAAGCCCAATAAGACACCGCCCAGCATCACCGCCGACAAGCGGTTGTTGTGGAGCCAATGCTCCATGACCCACCCGAAAGATAGTGTAGCGATGATTTCCGGCAATACGATGAAAAAATTAAAAATTCCCATGTAAACGCCCATTTTTTCCCCGGGCAAGGTCGATGCCAACATGGCGTAGGGCATGGAGAGAATACTGGCCCAAGCAATACCTACACCAAGCATGGAGAGTAAAAGCCAGTACTTGTCAGGGGCAAAACCAACAAAAACCAACCCAATAGCACCCATCGAAAGACACAACGCGTGCACGCGCGCACGTCCATAACGGTCGGCAAGTCCTGGCAATACAATTGAAAAGGCAAAACATACCGCTGAGTAAAAGCCAAAACAGATATTGCCCCATACAACCCCATCCGCGTACAGCGGAGAATTGGTATCTGGAGCACCTAAAATATCTCGGGCGACAGCTGGTGTAAAGAAAAACCACATCAAAAACAACCCCGGCCAGGTAAAAAACTGAACGAGTGCCACCTGCCGCATGGTCGCTGGCATGTGGAAAATATTGGAAAAGACTTCCCGAAATCCATGCCATATTCCGGCTGTCTCAGCCTTTAACCGGTAAAATTCCGCCAGATCTTCCGGAGGATATTCCCGCGTGGTGCGCACCGTGTAGATGACCGCAGCCAGATAAAATACTGCGCCAATACTGAACACCACCACCAAATAAAACGGTATTCCGTCTCCACTTGACTTGCCCAGCAAACCGATAATAGCAACTGGTAGAACGGCAGCAACTACATTCCCGATACCGATGAACATGCTTTGGGTTGTGTAGCCACGGTTTATTTGGGATGGGGGCAGAAGATCACCCACAAAGGCCCGGAAAGGCTCCATACTCACATTGATGCTGGCATCAAGGATCCACAACAAACCCGCAGCCATCCACAGCGCCGAAGCGTGGGGCATCATGAGCAAGGCTATGGTGGCCAAAATTGCCCCAGCAGTGAAATAGGGCTTGCGCCGACCCCATTTCCCCCAAGTTCGGTCGCTCACATACCCGATTATTGGCTGTATGACCAACCCTGTCATCGGCGCTGCCAACCACAACAGCGGTATTTCGTCCGGTGTTGCTCCTAAATACTCATAAATGGCACTCATATTGCCCATTTGCATGCCCCAACCCACCTGAATACCCAAAAAACCGGCACTCATGTTCAGGATATTACGGGTAGAAAGGATCGGTTTTTGGGTTACTTCGACGTCGGAAGCAGCAGAATAAGCCATAAATTCAGTTTTAATTGTGCCAAAAAGTTGTGACCAAGCAGGTGTTTGAGTGATTGTTTCCCGTCAACCCACAGGCAAAGATGAAAAAAATAGAGAAAGCAAACCATACGAAAATGAATAAGGGGGCCAAAACACTCAAATCAAATAACCTTGATCCCAACCTTGATCGAAAAATTATAGCCCACAGGTGTTGTCAAAGCAAAAAAAACTAAACCTAAATACTTCATTTTGGGTTCCCTAGGGCAACAGAAACTCAAAAACGTGCGTACAACACTTTTAGGTAACAGGAAAATGTTGTTCCTTTGCAGCAGAAATTAGTATCTACCATCGTAAAAGTTTTTTGAAATCTTATGCTTAGTCGCCGCAGCGTTCGAATTAAAGTGATGCAACTCTTGTACATGCTCAACCGAGATGAGCAACTTACCCCCAAAGATGTTGTTAAAATTTACAAAGAGGGGACTTGGAAAGCTTTTGAACTCTATATTTTCCAACTCTATGTGCTCTTGCGTGTAGCCCAATACGCAGAAAAAGATGCGGAAATTCGCGCTGCTAAATTCCTCCCAACCGATAACGACAAAGCATTTGACCCTCGGCTGAGCACCAACGACTGCACTAAAAGTCTCGCCAACCACGTCGATTTTCTTAATTTGGTAAAAAAATACCAAATCAATGTTGGTATTGACGAAGATCACATTCGCTCCCTCTATCAGTCTTTCACTGCTACGCAGGAATACAAAGATTATTTGGCCATCGAAAACCCGGTAACCGCCGACAATGCCAAAGTAATGCTCGACCTGTACAGGTTCTTGGCCAGCAGTGACTTGTATTCCGACATGTCTGAAGACCGTTACAATAATCTGGCTGATGACGAGTCTCTCGTGAGCGGCGCAATGAAAAAAACGCTCAAAAACTTCCCTGTCAGTGGTAAATTTTTCGAAGAACATGAGCCTTCAGATGCAACAGTGCTAGAATTCGGCGAGGAATTGCTGCGCAAAACTTGTTCGGAAGACCAGAAGTTGTTTGCCGATATTGAGCCTACGCTCAAAAATTGGGACGCAGAGCGTGTCGCCATCCTCGACATGATCATGCTCAAAATGGCACTCTGCGAACTGCTGCATTTCCCCACCATTCCCACCAAAGTGACCCTGAACGAATTCGTAGAAATATCCAAAATCTATTCAACAGATAAAAGTAAAGAGTTTATCAACGGCATCCTCGACAGACTTATGAAGGAGTTGTTGGAAAAAGGCCGAATCGTCAAAGAAGGCCGAGGTCTTATTGAGTAAACTACAATGATCGCCAAACTCGAGCCGTTTTACAACAGACTTACCAAAAATAGCAAGCACCTCGGCAAATGGGCTCGAAGGGTGGGCGTGCAGTGTTACCGGCTGTACGACAATGATATCCCTGGAACACCCCTGGCCGTTGACTTGTACGAAAATATTGTCCACGTCGCTGAATATGAGCGCGACCATGGTATGTCGCTGGAAGAACACGCAGACTGGCTTGCGGCCTGTCTGGACGTTATCTCCAAGGTGCTGGATATCCATCCGAGCAGTATTTACCTCAAATTCCGCCAGCGCCAAAAAGGCGCTAAGCAGTACGAACGGTTCTCAAGAATCGGCGCTGAATTTATTGTCCGGGAAAATAACCTGAAATTTATTGTGAACCCAACCGATTACCTCGATATCGGGCTTTTCCTCGACCATCGAATAACCCGCCAAATGGTCAGAGAAAGTGCTTCAGGCAAACGAGTGCTCAACCTTTTTGCCTACACCGGCTCTTTCTCCGTGTATGCTGCTGCCGGTGGCGCCAAACAGACCCTGACCGTGGATATGAGCAATACGTACTTACAATGGGCCGACCGTAACCTGGCGCTCAACGGGTTCTCTGGCGATGAACATCGGCTCCTTCAAGCAGATGTTTTACAATGGCTGAAACAACCTACGCCACAACAATTTGACCTGATCGTCATCGACCCGCCTACTTTTTCCAACAGCAAACGCATGGATGGCACGCTCGATACCCAACGTGACCACGTATGGATCCTGAATCAGGCCCTCCAATGCTGTGCTCCAGGAGGGGTGATTTGGTTCTCCACCAACTACAGAAGGTTCAAACTCGCGACTGAACACATCAAAGCTTCCAATATTCAGGATATCACCAAGCAAACCATTCCGCCCGATTTTCGAAATGAACGCATCCACCAGTGCTTTAAAATTTGGAAGTAATAGGTTGCGTTTAATCGCAACGACTTAGGCGGTGCAACTAGGCCCCTGCAAGCCGCTGCCGCATCGCTTCATACAGTAAAATGCCCGCAGCTACGCTGACATTAAAAGAGTCAAAATCAGTTATTTGCGGAATTTTTACCACTTGATCCGACATTTTAAGCAATTTTGGATGCACGCCTTCCCCCTCTGAGCCCATCAAAATTGCCGTGGGTACCGTAAAATCAGCCTTATAAATCGGTATTGATCGCTCCGTGAGTGCCGTGGCGATCACCTGAACGCCACATTCCCGCAACCAATCCACGGTGCTGAACAAGCTTTTTACCCTACACACCCGTATGCGAGCAAGCGCGCCAGCAGAGGCTTTCATCGCGTCCTCATTGGCAAGGGCTGAACCGGACTGCGGAACAATAACGGCATGCGCACCGGCACACTCCGCCGAACGGCAGATGGCGCCAAAGTTCCGAACGTCTGTCACACCGTCCAACATAACCAATAGCGGAACCTCACCGGCTTCAAAAACAAACGGTAGTACATCTTCTATGGACTGAAATTCCACCAGTGCCAAGTGCGCAACCACACCTTGGTGCTGGCCTTTGACCATTTTACTGAGCTTTTCCCGCGGAACAACCTGCAACGGAATGCCGTACTCCTTCGTCAGGTGCCGAATTTCTTTTTCCATTTCTCCTCTTTCCCCTTGTTGGAAAAATACTTTTTCAACCGCTTTTCCGGCACGTATTGCCTCGGTGACAGGGTGATGGCCGTAAATCAGATTTTTATCCATATTGTTGCAAAAATAATTCTTTTCCAGCGGGCTGTGCCCTATTCCACCATTTATATCTATTCACCCACTTTGTTCAACCCTTCCAAAAACGGAACAAAGCGGAAACGATCAAATCTTTCTTCCTGAAATTCGGTCTCTGACAAACGCCGAATGCGCAACATCTCCTGTACCGCTCCGCCAACAGGAATGACCAAAATACCCCCCACCGCAAGTTGTTGCTTCAACGGGTTTGGAACAATGGGTACGCCCGCGGTAACGATAATCTTTTGGTAAGGAGCGTACTCCCGTAAGCCCATTGACCCATCTCTGAAAAAACAGTAAACGGTGTGGAAGCCCATCTCCACCAACAGATTTTTGGCGTTGACATATAGGGCCTCCTGCCTTTCAACGGTATAAACCCGGGCGCCCAATGCTGCTAAAATTGCCGCTTGGTAGCCCGACCCGGTTCCAATTTCAAGTACCTTGTCGTTGCTTTTTATGTCGAGCAACACCGATTGGTACGCCACCGTGTATGGCTGTGAAATGGTCTGCTCATGCCCAATCGGGAACGGTTTGTCTTCGTAAGCATGTGCTTCAAAAGCGTTTTCCAAAAAAAAATGTCGGGGGACCAAACCCATGGCCGTTAAGACGGTTTCATCGGTGATACCCCGGCCGCGGAGGGTGTCCACCATGCGCTTGCGCAGTCCTTTGTGTCGATATGTGTCGTTCAAAAACAGTGTTTGACGGCTTTTTCAGCCATTTTCTGTATTATTTTGTGAATGAGCAGCGAAAGTACGGTTTGAAAAAATAATTTTGCCCTGTCTGAGACAGTCTTTGTCGGGTTTATTGTTCCCAACAACGCCGCCAATCATGCTGGCCCGGTCACTTTTTCCCAATGCAGCGCAAAATTTAACCCACACAACAATATGGCAATTCCAATCAAATTTGGCACCGATGGATGGCGAGCAATCATCGCCGACGACTATACCGTGGACAATGTGAAGCGGGTGGCGGAGGCCACAGCGCTGTTCATGAAAAAACACAACATGAAAAAGGCGGTCATCGGCCACGATTGTCGCTTCGGTGGCTTGCTGTTTGCCACGACCACGGCCCAGGTGTTGGGTGCGTACGGCATTCAATGCCACATCACTACTTCAGGTTTCGTCAGCACTCCCATGGTGAGCCTGGGTGTTGTTAAGTTAAAAGCCAACCTCGGGATTGTCATCACGGCCAGCCACAATCCGCCTTCTTACAACGGTTACAAACTGAAAGCTGCTTACGGCGGTCCTATGATTCCCGCCGATGTGACCGAAGTGGAAAATATGATTCCCGAGGCATGCACACTCCGTGAGCTGCCTGCTGTGCAGTACCTGAAAGATAAAAAATTATTGAAAGAGGTTGATCTCGAAACCATTTACCTCAAACACGCCAAAAAGAATTTTGACTTCAAACTGATCAAAGCTGGCGCCGGTAAGATCGCCTACGATGCCATGTATGGCGCCGGACAAAATATTGTCAAAAAACTGCTGCCCCGCTGCGTGTTTTTGCACTGTGATGACAATCCGGGCATGCACGGGCAGGCGCCTGAGCCCATCCACCGGAACCTCTCGTTGCTCAGCGAAACCATCAAAAAGAACCCGAAAATTACCGCAGGCCTGGCCAATGATGGCGATGCAGACCGTATCGGCATGTACGACGAGGATGGTCAGTTTGTGGACAGTCACCACCTGTTGCTGATACTACTTTTGTACCTACACCGCTACAAGGGTATGACCGGAAAAGTCGTATTCACTTTTTCCGTAACGGATAAAATGAAAAAAATGGCCGAAAAATTTGGCCTGCCGTATGAAATCACCAAAGTCGGATTCAAGTACATCGCCGAAATTATGACCAAAGAGGATATCCTTGTCGGTGGCGAAGAATCAGGCGGCTTGGCAGTAAAAGGTCATATTCCGGAGCGCGATGGCGTTTGGATGGGCCTGCTGGTGTTTGAGTTTATGGCCCGAACCGGAAAAACACTCAAAGGCCTTGTGCAGGAAGTGTACGAAGAAGTGGGTGCATTCGCCTTCGAACGCGATGACTTACACATCACCGAAGCACAGAAACAGCAGGTGATCAAAATGTGCAACGACCGTGCATACAAATCCTTCGGCTCCTACACCGTAAAGGCTGTGGAAGACCTCGATGGATGGAAGTTTATTTTTGGTGATGAAAAATGGGTGATGATCCGTGCCAGCGGTACCGAGCCGGTACTGCGGGTGTACGCCCAAGCGCCCTCACTTGCAGAATGCCGCGTTATACTTGACGCTGCAAAAGCAACCATTCTTTGATTATTCTCTATATACAAGCACCATGAAAATTGCAATAGGCTGCGACCATGCAGGCTTCCCCTACAAAGACGGTATCATCGCCATGCTCCAGGCTCAAGGCCACATGGTGCAAGACTTTGGCACCCACTCCACACTATCGGTTGATTATCCCGACTTTGCCCATCAGGTGGCCGAGGCCGTAGAAAATGGACAAGCCGAACGCGGTATCTTGCTTTGCGGCAGTGCCAATGGCGTCGCCATTACCGCCAATAAACACCAACAAATTCGCTGCGCCATTTGCTGGAACGAAGAATTGGCAGCCCTCGCACGCCAACACAACAACGCCAATGTAATCGCATTGCCCGTCCGTTTTGTACCCGAAATACTCGCTCAAGCCATGGTCCGTATTTTTATTACCGCAGATTTTGAAGGCGGGCGACACGCAACAAGGGTGGATAAAATTGCCTGCTGATGGCCTTCAGACGATTACAACACCTTCGCCGTAAGGGCCTTTGCACGCTTAACGTTTGAAAAACAATTTTCTTCCCACTCGGACACTTCAAAATCCGGATATTTGCACCAGATTTTCTACTCAGCAGACATCCGAAACTCAAATGTGTGCGCACTTCGTAACAACTATATGAAACTTAAACTATTGATTTTTGTGTTGTTGGCAGCCATAAACCTGCCCGCCCAAACAGAAATACAACCCGATACAAGCCGCAAAGACGGAACCGCCGCGCTGCTAATCGGCCCCGGAAAACGAAAAAAACGTACCTACTCGCTGCCCGACGCCAAGCCTTACGCGCTCGGAATTAAAGCAGCAGACTTGAAATCATTGATGTACGTGCTGACCGCTGACTCCCTCCAAGGCCGTGAAACAGGTCAACTGGGCCAACAAAAAGCTGCGCAATTCATCGCACAACAATTTAAAACAGCCGGTATTCCTGCAAAAGCTGACCGAAATTCGTACTTTCAAAAAATCCTGCTCCGAAGCGATTCTTGGGCTGATATCGGCTTGACCGTCGGAACACAGGAATTCCGAAACAGAACAGATTTCTATGCGTTTCCAGCCTATACAACGGATGTCCCTTCCCTCGAATTGAAAGAGGTCGTTTTCGTCGGTTATGGTATCGAAGACACCAAATACAATGATTATGAAAAAGTGGACGTGAAAGGCAAGGCCGTGGTCTATTACGACGGAGAACCCCTTGGAACTGACGGCATGTCGCTCCTCACAGGGTCAGAATTCCGCTCCCCTTGGTCGGTAGATTGGCGCAAAAAAGTGCAATTGGCCAAGCAAAAGGGCGCCACCATGGTTTTTGTCATTGACCCAATGTTTGATGAAAATGTCAAAAAAAATCGCAAACAAATCTCTACGTATGGCTGGAAACCGGTCGGTACAGAGGGGGCGATCTCTAAAAAACCAGACGTAATCAACTGCCTTTTTATTACCCAGGCAGTCGCCAAAGTAATCTTGGGCGAAAAAGGAGACAAGGTTCAATCGGAACTGGCCGACCTCAAGGGTGGAAAGAAATTCTCCCCCGTGAAGGTGAAAACAAAAATGATCGTTCGACTAGACAAAGAAAGCAAAAACCTGGAAGGGTCAAATGTGCTGGCTGTAATCGAAGGCATGGACTCGGTGCTCAAAAAAGAATATGTTTTTGTCACAGCACACTACGATCACTTGGGAATGCCCGATAGCACAGTCATCTACCACGGCGCCGACGACAATGCCAGCGGAACCTCCGGTGTCATCGAGATTGCACGCGCTTTTCAGGAAGCAAAAGAAAAGGGCGTCGGCCCAAAACGAACAGTGGTTTGTATGCTGGTCAGCGGTGAGGAAAAAGGACTCCTCGGCTCCCAGTATTACACAGAATTCCCACTTTTCCCCTTGGATCGAACCGTCGCAGATATTAACATTGATATGATTGGCCGATTGGACGAACGCCATGCAGAAAATCCCAATTATGTCTATGTCATCGGGTCAGACCGGTTGAGTACAGAATTGCACGACATCAGTGAAATGCAAAACGACGAAAATACCAAAATGGAACTCGACTACCGCTACAATGCCAAAGACGATCCAAACCATTATTACGAACGCAGCGATCACTATAATTTTGCTGAAAAGGGCATTCCGGCAATTTTTTACTTCAACGGAACGCACCCTGATTACCATAAACCAACGGACACCGCTGACAAAATCAATTTTGACGCACAAGCCAAACGAACCCAGTTGGCTTTTTTCACCGCCTGGGAAATTGCCAACCGACCAACCCGCTTGTCGGTGAACGTGCCCCAAGAAAAAAAGAAGTAACTGGTTGGCGTGGTCGCGTCTGAGACAAAAAAGTGGCCATTTTTTGCCAGACGAAGCGGATTTTTGTAGGCCGTAGCAGCGCTACAGTCAAAAAAATCTGCGAAGTATGGCGGAAAATGGGCCTTTTTGGGCCAGACAGCGTGTCACCTAACCAGTTCAAAATACAACTATTAACGGCAAATGTCGCCTGTTTTTTCCATTTTCACCGCAAATATCCGGTAGGAAGTGGTGAGCACGGTTCATTTGCTGGGGCAACACACACACACCCGTCAGGGTAGGGCACAGAAAATGAATACTTATTTTATACATTTGACAATTCTCTGCCCTGCGTTAACCAGAAAACAGCCATTTTTGCCGACGTAAAAAACATTTATTGAAAAAAATCGTCTAATAAGGACACAACAACCTTCGGTCGAGCTAATTTCATTCGGCTGCACCCAAACACTAAGGTACTTACATACTCGAAATGCAATTTCTTTTTCCAGGATTTCTCGCCGCCCTTGCGGTTTTGTCCATACCCATTGTCATCCACCTGTTCTATTTCCGTCGCTTCAAGCGCGTATATTTCACCAATGTACGTTTCTTGAAAGAGGTGAAAGAAGAAACCAGCAACCGCCAAAAACTGCGAAATCTGCTGGTGCTCCTCATGCGCTGTCTCGCCATTGCTGCCATGGTGCTTGCCTTTGCCCAGCCTTTTATTCCATTGTCCGGCGGGGTAAAAAAAGGCGCCCGCGCCGTCAGTCTGTTTGTCGATAATTCTTTCAGCATGAATGCGTTGTCGAAAGAAGCGCCGCTGCTTGAATTGGCCAAACAACGCGCCCGCGAAATCGTCTCCGCGTTCGGGGTGGAAGATCGCTTTCAAATTCTGACCAACGACTTTGAAGGCCGCGATCAACGCCTCGTCAGCAAGGAAGATGCCCTCAGTCGAATTGAGGAGATCAGAACCAGTCCAGCCTCCCGCGATCTTTCCAAAGTCCTCGTTCGACAACAACAGTGCCTGAACTTGGGCAAGCAGGAAAATAAGTTGGCCTATTTGGTCAGTGACTTCCAGTCCAATATTGCTGATATTGCCAATTATCGGGATACCCTGATTGACGTCAACCTGGTGCCCATGCGCGCAGTGCAAGAACGCAATGTATCGGTGGACAGCGTGTGGTTTGAGAGCCCTGTTCAGATCCTGAACCAACCGTGTAACCTACTCGTAAAAATCAGCAACCGCAGCGATGATGACGCCACGGATGTTCGACTCAGCCTCCGACACGATGGTCAAACAAAGCCCGTTGGCTCCGTGAGTATTCCCGCCAATGGTTCCCGATTGGATACCGTACCATTCAATATCTTACATGCAGGCTGGCACGAAGCGCGCATTGCGCTGACAGACTATCCTGTTCAATTTGACGATGATTACTACCTGTCGTTTTATGTTGCTGAACGGGTTAATATATTAGCAATCAATGGTTTACAAGCCAATAAATATTTGAGCAATGCGTTCCTGGGTGCCCAGAGCGCCCACCTCGACAATGCTGATGCCCGAGCGCTGGACTACTCAAAGTTTTCGGATTACCAGTTGATTGTGCTCCATGAATTGGGCGTTCTATCGTCTGGCTTGGTGACGGAACTGAAAAAATTTGCGGAAAATGGCGGAAATGTGCTCGTTTTCCCAAGTCAGTCAGCTGATCTCAACGCTTACAACGCCTTGCTCCAGCAGTTTGGCGCCGGCAATTTGGGCGCGTATGAGTCTGTACCACGTCAGGCCAGCCAAGTCAACACAGAGGAATTTGTTTTTCGGGATGTTTTTCTGAATAAAAGTGCCAATCTGCGCCTACCCACCACCCAGGGTAATTTTAAAATAGCCCCCTCACGGGGTGAACAAATACTGACCTACCGAGATGGCTCAGCCATGGTGGCCAAATACCCTGTCGGCGAGGGTGCCCTCTATTTCTCTGCTGCGCCCCTCCATGAGAAGGTCAGTGACTTGGTGCACAACGGCGAGATATTTGTCCCCATGCTGTTCAAAATGGCCATAGCAGGTACCAAAGGCCGCCAGGTTGCCTATACCATAGGGAAAGACGAGGTATTGGAAGCCAAACACCGGGTTTCTGCCAACAGCGAAACAATTTATAAACTGCGGTTGTCGGCAGATGGAACCCGTCAGGCTGGACAGGCCACAGAAAATAAGCAGCCGACTGCCACCGAAGGAGAATTTATCCCAGAACAGCGCATCATTGGCTCAAAGGTATTGCTCACTCCCGGTACTCAGGTGCGTGATGCAGGCTGGTATCGCCTTCATTTAATGGGTGACAGCACACTCGCCGCCTTTGCGTTTAACTACGACCGTAAGGAGAGCGATCTCCACTACAAAACAGCCGAACAGCTTGCGGAAGGGCTTCCCAAAAACATAAAAATATTGGCCGAAAATGCCGAGGCCAATTTTGGTCAAGTGGTGGATGAGCAAGAAAAAGGGATTGTACTTTGGCGTTGGTGTGTCATTTTTGCCCTCTTGTTTCTAGCATTGGAAGTGTTGTTTTTGCGCCTTTGGAAGGTATAAATGCTTTGCTTTCCGCACGCTGAAGGCAAATGGAGACGATTGCTTTACCGATTGCGGGTTTATTGTCTGGAAGCGCCATTGGTATTATAAACCTTCCGGAGCATTTAGCGTTCTACGGGGATGTTTGTGCGACATAAACACCAAACATTTTTGTGAAACATCATTTTTTGGGAACATTCCAATACCGATTATGCTCACCGCAACCAACTTAACCAAACAATATCGCACTGCGAATGGCACCAATCTTACGGTGCTCGACCATGTTTCATTTGAACTTACGTCCGGTGAAACATTCGCCATTGTTGGGCCTTCCGGCTCTGGTAAAACCACGTTGCTGGGTCTCTGTGCCGGCTTGGATCGCGCCACCAGTGGCTCCGTTTCGCTCAATGGCATCGCGTTGGACGCACTCAGTGAAGACGAACGTGCTGCCGTAAGAAATCGACACGTGGGTTTTGTTTTTCAGAATTTCCAACTCATTCCGACGCTCACGGCCTTGGAAAATGTGATGGTACCCCTTGAACTCCGGGGCGATTCCTCCGCGGAATCTTCTGCGCGAAAATGGCTCGATAAGGTGGGTTTAGCTGACAGAATGGACCATTATCCCACGCAACTTTCAGGGGGAGAACAACAACGCGTTTGTATCGCACGGGCATTTTCCAACAACCCGCAAATACTATTTGCCGACGAACCCACGGGCAACCTGGACGCTGAAAACGCAGCAGGTATCGTGGATCTTATCTTCGATCTCAACCGAACAGCCGGTACGACCTTGGTGCTTGTCACCCACGATCTGGAACTTGCTGGCCGCACCAACCGCGTTCTGAGGTTGAAAGGGGGAAAAGTTGAATCCCTTCAATAATTCCCCCCGCCGCTTTTTTTACAGCACGATATTGATCATTCTTCCGGGCACAAAAACCACTTTTTTGGGCGTACTGCCCTCCAACCATTTTTGGACCTGCTCCAATGCCATGGCGGCGGCCTCTGCGTCGGCTGCTGAGGTGTCGGTGGGCAATGATATCGTCGCCCGAAGTTTCCCGTTGATCTGAATAGGATACTCCTTCGTGTCTGACTTCAAGTACTCTTCCACCAAGGATGGCCAAGTTGCATCGCAAATGGTTTTATGGTACCCCAACATCCGCCAAAGTTCTTCGGCAATGTGCGGGCCAAAAGGCGTGAGCATGACCAACAGTGGCTCCAGCACGGCTCTTTTGTTGCAATTTAGTTTTCGGAGATCGTTTGTCGCGATCATAAAATGGCTCACACAGGTATTCATACTCATCCGCTCGATGTCGTCGGTCACCTTCTTGATACAGGTGTGAAGTATCCGATATTCATCACGGTTGGCCTCTTCGTTTGTGACCGAAAACTGCCCCGTTTTATCAAAAAACAAGCCCCAGAATTTTTTCAAAAAACCGCCAACGCCGCTGATACCCTGGGTGTTCCAAGGTTTGGCATCGGTAATAGGCCCGAGGAACATCTCAAACATACGGAAACAATCGGCGCCATGTTCGGCCACCATGATGTCGGGATTCACCACATTGTACTTCGATTTTGACATTTTCTCCAACTCGTGGGAGCAGGTAAATTTGCCATTGGCATCCAATTTGAAGTTGGCCTGTTCAAACTGATTGACGGTGCGGGCTTTTTCAAGGTTTAGCACATCAGCCTCCACGATGTTCACATCAACGTGCAACGGGGTAAAGGCATCCGCGCTGTATTTCTGGGTTAAGTTGTGGGATACATACAACTGGCTACAGACGGGTTCCTGTTCGTTCGCGGTGTAAGCCGCGGTGTCGGCCAACGCACGGCGGATTTTTTCTGCGGCAACTTCAGGTTCGTTGATATGGTCGGTCAACTCTTCCGTGAACAACACCAGCAAGCGTTTGCCTGCTGCAAGGGCGTTCTGACGGATTCTGTTGATTTTATCCTGCTGTTTGATGGAGGTAACCTCTATCGCTAGGTTTGCATGCTCAAATGTAAAGTCGTAGGTGAAATCCTCTTCAAAGGAAGCTCCTGATACCACATTTGGACCAAGCTCCTGAAAAAACGGCACCAACACTTTTTTGAGTAGATATTCTTCAAAAAACTGCTCTTTGGCCCGAAATACAAAATTGGAGCGGCCACCGATCATGCCCTGATTCACCAGTTTTTTTGCAAATTCACGGTGTGGCACTTTCCCGATGTCATACAAAAATTGATTCCAAAAACGGCTGTACAACAAATGTCCCACCGCATGTTCTGAACCGCCCATATAAAAATCGACATCCTGCCAATAGTCCAGTGCCTCTTTTGAGCAGAAGGCGCCGTCGTTGTTTGGGTCCATGTACCGGTAAAAATACCAAGAAGAGCCTGCCCAGCCGGGCATGGTGGAAAGTTCATACTCACAGCCCTGGTATTGCCAGTTTTCAGCCCTTCCCAAGGGTGGCTCACCAGTCTCTGTTGGCTGGTATTTGTCGATCTCGGGCAGCAAAAGTGGCAAATCCTGTTCTGCTATCAAGTTGGGAACGCCATCTTTCCAGAACACCGGTACGGGTTCGCCCCAATACCGCTGACGGCTAAAAACGGCGTTTCGCAGTTTGTATTGGGTTTTTCCCTTACCCAACTTGTTTTCCTCCAGCCAGTGGATCAGTGTGGGAACGGCCTCCGCGTACGTCATGCCATTGATCAACCCTGATTGAATATAACGCCCTTCTTTGGTTGGGTCGGCTCCTTTGTCCAAGTCAGTCTGGGCATCGGAAATAGCCACGATGGGCAGATGAAAAAACGTGGCAAAATTCCAGTCCCGCTGGTCGCCGGAGGGAACGGCCATCACAGCGCCGGTGCCATAGCCCGCCAACACATAATCGGCAATCCAGATTTGGATGCGTTCGTTGTTCAAGGGGTTAATGGCATACGAACCGGTGAAGGAACCGGTTACTTTTTTCGTTTCAGACATACGGTCTATTTCCGACCGTGTGGCGACCCAGCGGATATAGGCTTCAATATCATTGCGTTGTGAAGCAGTGGTGAGTGTTGGCACGAGCTCGTGTTCAGGCGCCAGCACCAGAAAAGTAGCGCCGAACACGGTGTCAACCCGGGTGGTAAACACCTCTATGCAAGCGGTTGGGTGATTGTCCACGGCAAATTTCACCGATGCACCCACCGATTTTCCGATCCAATAGCGCTGTTGTTCTTTGATGGATTCTGGCCAGTCGATGGTATCCAGTCCTTCCAACAGGCGGTTGGCATAAGCGGTAATGCGCATATTCCACTGGTTCATCAATTTGCGCGTCACCGGGTGCCCCCCGCGTTCACTGACCCCGTCTTTCACTTCGTCGTTGGAGAGCACTGACCCGAGCGCGGCGCACCAGTTTACGTAGGCTTCCCCCGGGTAGGTGAGGCGGTATTGCAGGAGAAAAAGCTGTTGTTCGCGGTCGGTCATCCCATTCCACGTTGCTGCGGAAATCGAGGGTGTATCCTCATCGCAGGCAGCATGAATATCGGCGTTGCCGGATTGGGAAAAAACATTTTTTAAATGACTGATTGGCAAGGCTTTGTCAGCAGAAAAGTCGTAATAATGCTCAAAAAGCTGCATGAAAATCCACTGGGTCCACCGATAAAAGGCAGGATCGCTGGTGCGCACCTCACGGCTCCAGTCGAAGCTAAATCCGATATTGTCCAATTGTTCCCGATAACGGGCGATGTTCTGCTCCGTGGTTACAGCGGGGTGGGTACCAGTTTGAATGGCGTATTGCTCGGCAGGAAGCCCAAAAGAATCGTATCCCATGGGGTGCAGGACATTGAAGCCGCGCAGCCGCTTGTAGCGCGCCAGTATGTCGCTGGCGATGTAGCCCAGTGGATGCCCAACGTGAAGCCCGGCCCCGGAAGGGTAGGGGAACATATCGAGGATATAGTACTTGGGTTTGTCGTGTTGAATACTAACCTTGTAAATCTGGTTTTCTTGCCACCAGCGGCGCCATTTCGGCTCGATTTCGGACGGACGGTACTCCAATGCTAGAAGAATAAGTTACGAATGAAGAATAGGGCGGCAAAGTTAGCGAATGTGGCGTTATTTGTATGCAAACAGTTCGGCCAGACAGCGTGTTCGCCATCCAGTTACGCACTAAAAATCATTTTCTGAACGCCAATCGCGCACAGGAAGTCGTTCCAACGGATACCAGTTGCCCCACCAGTCGAAGTATTCCAGGTTGTTAAAATTCAATTTGTAATCAAATTCACTTGGTACATCGTACACAAAGCCGGGATAATAGTACTCCCGTTTGTTTTCAATGGCAAACTCAATTTCCTTCAGCATCGTGTAGGTACCAAGGCCGCGGTTCCACTCTTCTGGTTCAAAAATGCAATAATTGGCTGCCAGGCTCTTCCTGCCGAGGTGAAAAAAGCTGCTCGCGATGAGTCGATCTTCTTTGTACACATCAAATTCTATCCCATAACAGGGCATAATACTGCTGAAAAAACTAAAAAAACCGTAGATGCTTTTCGGACGGTTGTGTGTAAAGCGCTGGGCATGCCGGCTGAACAAATCTTCGTGCATCGGCTGAATATTGATGGCGCGGCGGATCAGCGTGAGGTCGCTGTTGCGGCGCAGACACTTGCGTTGACGCTTGCTAAACACAAAATTCTTGAGGTCAATGCGCAACAGCACAACACGGCACGGTTGTCCTCGCCATTCCCAGTAGTTGCGTCGGAACAGCAAATCGGCCCAGTACGTCCAGCCGTCTTCGCAAAAACGGTCGAAAACCTGGGTATGCAATGATTCCATGAACGCATACTCCTCAATCGGGTTGGGATTGAAGGATATATCGCGGAGAACCGGGATGATTTGTGGTGGAATGGGTGTAGAGAATTGCAAAATTTTGTGATTAAACCAGTTTTCAACGCTAAAGTAGGGACTCGCGCCAACTTTCCTCGAAGGAGAACCCATTTTTCTCGCTATTTTTGTCCGGAATTATCGTGTACCCAAGGTCGTTTTGACACTAAATATACTGATAATCAATGTATTAACGAACGAATTGCTCATTGTTTTGCCGCGCTCAACGCATTGGAAGGCGGGCATCACCCATCACTCAAAAAAAAATGTCAAAAGTTCTCATCATCGGAGCAGGCGGCGTGGGCCGCGTTGTCGCTTACAAATGTGCACAACACCGCGAGGTGTTTGGTGAAATCATGCTCGCTTCCCGTACCAAATCTAAATGTGATGCCATCGCTGATGCCATCCACGCAGCTTACGGGGGAACCAAACTTGAAACAGCCAGGGTGGATGCCGACAACGTCGCGGAAACGGTGGCGTTGATCCGCCAGTTTCAACCCGATTTGCTCATCAACGTTGCGCTGCCATATCAAGATTTGCCACTCATGGACGCCTGTCTGGAAACAGGTACCAACTATATGGATACCGCCAACTACGAACCGAAAGATGAAGCCAAATTTGAGTATTCCTGGCAGTGGGCCTACCAAGATCGTTTCAAGGAAAAAGGCATCATGGCCCTGCTCGGATGTGGCTTTGACCCCGGTGTCACCAGTGTTTACACGGCGTATGCAGCCAAACATTACTTCGATGAAATACTGGAATTGGACATTGTAGATGCCAACGCAGGCAACCACGGAAAGGCTTTCGCTACCAATTTTAACCCGGAAATCAATATTCGCGAGGTGACGCAGCGGGGGAAATACTGGGAAAACGGACAGTGGATCGAAACCGAACCCCATGAAATCTGGAAAGACATTGATTATCCAGAAATTGGCCCCAAACGATCCTACCTCATCTACCACGAAGAACTGGAAAGCCTCGTGAAAAACTTTCCCACGTTGCGCCGGGCACGTTTCTGGATGACTTTCGGCCAGGAATACCTCACCCACCTGCGCGTGATCCAAAACATTGGTATGGCAGGCATTGCCCCCATCAAATTCAACGGGATGGATATCATACCACTCGAATTCCTCAAAGCTGTACTCCCAGCACCGGAAGACCTGGGCGAAAACTATACGGGCTTTACCAGCATCGGCTGTCGCATCAAAGGCATCAAAGACGGGGAAGAACGCACGTATTACGTCTGGAACAATTGCTCCCACGTGGAGGCATACCAAGAAACCGGCACTCAGGCCGTGAGCTACACCACCGGGGTGCCTGCTATGATCGGCGCACGCATGATCCTAGAAGGAAAATGGACCGGGAAAGGGGTCTTCAACGTCGAAGAAATGAACCCTGATCCCTTTATGGAACGCCTGAATATGGACGGACTGCCCTGGCACGAAAAAGTGGGCGTTGACCTGCAAATGGATTAATGCTAACGCAACTGGTTGGTGTGGTCGCGTCGGAGATAAAAAAGTGGCCATTTTTTGCCAGACGAAACGGATTTTAGTAGGCCGTAGCAGCGCTACGATCAAAAAAATCGGCGAAGTATGACGAAAAATGCGCCTTTTTGGGCCAGACAGCGTGCCACCTAACCAGTTACAATCTATATTTTGAACAACCGTCCAGCGCAACCTCATCTCGCTTGTAACACAACCACCCACGCCCATGCGTATCCTTCTAGTTGAAGACGAAGACCACATCCGCGAGGTGGTAAAACTCAACCTTGAGCTCGAGGGCTATGAGGTTGTTGGTACAGCCAACGGAAAAAAAGCGCTTGACCTCATTGAAGGACAGCATTTTGACCTGCTGCTCTTGGACGTGATGCTCCCCGACGTGGATGGCTTTAGCATCACGGAACAAGTGCGCCTCACCAATCTAGAAGTACCCATTTTACTGCTGACCGCCAAAGATACCCCCCACGATCGCGTAACAGGACTGAAAATTGGTGCGGACGATTACCTGACCAAGCCTTTCAACCTGGAAGAATTGTTGTTGAGGGTGCGTAAACTGTTGCGCCGAAGTCAGCGCGTAAAAGGAGAAGACCTCGATGTTTTTGAGTTTGGCGGCAACCGCATTAATTTTGAAACATTTGAGGCCACAACGTTCCGGGGCGAATCAATCGTGCTGACCAAGAAGGAGACTATGTTGCTCAAATTGCTCGTGGAGCGCAAAAATGAAGTGGTAAGCCGACACCATATCTTACAGGCGGTGTGGGGGTACGATGTGTTTCCCAGTACCAGAACCATCGACAATTTTATTCTCGCTTACCGCAAATATTTCGAACAAGATGCCAAATTACCCCACTTTTTTCATTCGATTCGAGGCGTGGGCTACAAATTTACCCAATAACGTAACTGGTTAGCGTGGTCGCGTCTGAGACAAAAAAGTGGCCATTTTTTGCCAGACGAAGCGGATTTTTGCAGGCCATAGCAGCGCTATGGTCAAAAAAATGGGCGAAGTATGGCGGAAAATGGACCTTTTTGGGCCAGGCAGCGTGCCACGCTAACCAGTTACCCAATAACATTGACACCACCTGTGCCGTGATATGAGTAATTTACAACATTTATTGGGCCATTACGCCGAGCATCCTTCCGTGAAAGAGATCCTGCGAAACCTGGAAAACACACCAGATAGGGTACGGATCCAAATCGGAGGACTCACCGGCGCGCAGGAGTCTTTTGCCATTGCGTCAACCGCTTTGGGGCAAAAAACCGCCGCAGGCGCCTTGCACGTGTTGGTTGCCAATGCCAAGGAGGAGGCGGCATATCGCCACAATGACTTGGAGGGTATCATGGGTCGGGAAGCCGTTTACTTCTTTCCTGATTCTTTTAAACGGCCCGCTTTTTTTGACGACTTGAACCAAACACAGATTTTACAGCGCTCCGAAACCATCAGTAAAATCGCTGTGCCCGGGGGCAGTGCTTCCGTCGTCGTGACGTACCCGGAAGCACTGTTTGAAAAGGTGGTCAAGCCGGAAATATTACAAAAAACGCGTATTGAAGTAAAAAAAGGGGAACGCTTGGATGTTGATTTTATGATCCAGGTATTGGTGGAATACGGTTTTGAACGTGCCGATTTTGTGTACGAACCCGGTCAATTTAGTATCCGTGGGGGCATTATTGATCTTTTTTCCTTCGGGAATGACCTTCCTTACCGCATAGAATTGTTTGACGATGAAGTAGAAACCCTGCGCACGTTTGATCCAATTTCACAGTTGAGCCAACAAAACCTCAACAGCCTCAGCATTGTACCCAACCTGAATACGCGTTTTCGACAAGATCAAAAAGTATCGATGCTACAAGTATTGCCAGCCAACACGGTCATTTGGGTAAAAGACATCCAGTTTTTGGTGGATAGATTGCAATATTGTTTTGAGCGTGCAGAGCATTTTGCCGCCAAAGTATCTGCCCTAGACTCGGCTGAATTGCGGGAAATATTTCGTGACAGGGCTTTTCTTTTCCCAACAGATGTGTTGGAAAGCCTTGCATTTCACCCCATCATTTTTCTGGAAGGTAAAATAGTTGCCCTGAAAAAAAACTTCCCGACCCTATTTTAGTGCTCTAAACAACAAATGAAACACCTCGAAGGCGGGCCTGTTACCATGCCGTGGCGGTATCTGACGTATGGTGCGTTGTTTTCAGGGCTCAAAAAGTGCAATTTTTTCGCCTAAACCGTCTGAAGTACGGAGCCTGATATGTTTGAGTGATTCCAGTTGCGGAAGATCTAAGGATTGTCCGATCACGACTTTCACGAACACATTGCATTGACTATACCATGGAAAAAACACGCCTAAAACTCGCAAGGTTACACGGAAAACCAGAAATATTTTACTCCATCCAAGGAGAGGGGCGTAGTGTTGGCGTGCCCTCGGTGTTTTTGCGCACCGCCCTTTGCAACCTGCATTGTTTCTGGTGCGACACCGACTACACTTGGAACTGGAAGGGCACGCGCTTCAAGCACGAGCACGACGCCAACCCGGATTATCAAAAATTTGATAAAAAAGAATGGATTGAAGCCTGTTTGGTGGAGGATGTGGCCGACACTGTGGCGTCATTTCGTTGCACCAACATCATCCTGACTGGTGGCGAACCAATGTTGCAACAGCCTGTGCTGCTTGAACTTATCCAAAAATTGCGCGAAAAATCGCCACTTTTCACCTTTGAAATTGAAACCAATGGTACGATGAAACCCACTCCGGCATTTGACGAGGCGGTAAACCAATACAATGTTTCACCAAAACTGGAGAACAGCAACAACCCCCGCAAACTCCGTGAAAAACCTGCCGCCCTGCGTTTCTTTTCCGCCAGTCCCAAAGCAAATTTCAAATTTGTCATGACCGAAAAGGCAGACCTCGAGGAGGTATTGACGATGCTCCAGCAGTACGCCATTCCACCTGAAAAAGTCTGGCTCATGCCAGAGGGTACCACCGCCTCTGCCCTCGCAGAACGCCGCGAATCCTTGGTCGAAATATGCAAAGAACACGGATTTCGCTACTCAGATCGATTGCACGTTCAAATTTGGGGCAGCAAAAAAGGGGTCTAATGGACGTCCACTTTTAACCGGTGTAGGCATTGGTTTTTTCCCTATTTTTGCAAGCGATTCAATCTGCGGTCAATTTTTCACACAGTAACTGCTTAGCAAGGTTGCGTCAAAGACAAAAAAGTGGCCATTTTTGGGCCAGACAACGTGCCACCCAACCAGTTACTTCATACAAACCTTCATCATGTCGTCACAACTAACACAGTTCAAACAAAAAGCCGGAACTATTGCCCGTCGTACCCTTTGGGTGGCCTTGGTCGCTTTGTTCGTCACGGGTACAGGGTATTACATGTACCGCACCTATACGGTCAGTGAAGGCTCACGCAGCGGTACGTTGTTTAAAATATCGAGGAGGGGATATGTATTTAAAACGTACGAGGGGCAATTACACCTTGCAGGCAGCATGATGATGACCCCACAGAGTACGTGGGATTTTTCTGCGAAAGACGCCAGCGTTTATGCTGAATTACAGAAGTATGAAGGTAAAAATGTAAAATGTTACTACCGCGAAAAAGTAAATGCATTTCCTTGGCAAGGCGATACCAATTACATCGTTTATCGGGTAGAAATGGTGCAGTAAGCCCACACTGTCTATCCCGCCAAGCACCAATTTAAGCTCGGTAACTGGTTAGGTGGCACGCTGTCTGGCCCAAAAAGGCCCATTTTTTGTCTCAGACGCGACCGCGCTAACCAGTTACCAAAGTTCCTAATTGTACCACTTTTGTTAAAAACTGCGCCGCCGATGTTGCTAAGTAGTGATTAAGCGGCGCTTGTTTTTTACCTTTGCGACAAGAAAATAAAAAATAGATTCTCATGAAAAAACTCATGCTCCCATTGTTTGCTGCTTTGCTTTTTGCGGCCTGTCATAATGCTACACCAGACACTGCCGCTGACACGCAAGGTTTGCCTGCAGCATTAAAAATTGAACCAGCGCAAATCCAAGAGGCCAGTTCAAAAGCGACCATCGCGCTCCAAAATATGGACAACCTCCAAAAAGAGATCAATGCTGCCTATACCACGACAAGCGAATCGCAAAAAACTGAACTCGATGCCGTCAGATCGGAGTTGAACGATGTCATGACAAAGCAAGAGACCATGATAAAAGGTCTTAAATTGGCCAGTAATGTTGGCAGTGCTGAAAGTGATGGCGCTGTACCAACGCCAGGTGTATTACAGGATTATATCCAATCAGCCACCAGCTACGACAAACTCGTTGAAGAGATGCGTGGTCGAGTAGAGGCCATTAAAAGCGGTAAACCGGCCAACCAATAGTAACTGGTTGGTTGGTCACGTCTGGTAAAAAATGGTCCTTTTGGGGCCAGACAGGGTGCCACCTAACCAAGTTACACTCAATAATATATTTGTCGGCACATTCAGAAGCAACCACTGTTGGGTACTGCTTGCAGCCACGTGGGTTGTTTGATTGCTGCTGTCAACAACGTGAGCCACTCCGATATGATCAGGGTGGCTCACGCTTGTTTCTGTCCACCGCCTAAACCTTACACTACTGCACACCATGGATATTGTCCAACAAGGTTACGTACAAACCGATATTACCCCAAACGGGGTGGCGCACATTGTGTTTTTCCACCCCCACCACAACAGTCTTCCCAGCAGACTACTCAGCCAGTTGACCGGGGCTTTTGAGGCTGCTGGCAACAATCCTGCGGTGAAAATATTGGTACTCCGCAGTGCTGAACACAAAACTTTCTGTGCTGGTGCTAGTTTCGACGAGCTCGCCGACATTCAGGATTTTGAAACGGGGCACACTTTTTTTTCCGGTTTCGGACAGGTGATCAACGCCATGCGCCGTTGTGGCAAAATTGTCATTGGAAGGGTGCATGGAAAAGCCGTTGGCGGCGGCGTTGGCTTGGCGGCGGCCACCGATGTATGCCTGGCGACACAATTTGCCACTTTTAGGCTCAGCGAACTGGCGGTGGGCTTTGGTCCATTTGTTATTGGCCCGGCGGTAGAAAGAAAGGTGGGCGTGCCGGCTTTCAGCCAATTGGCCCTCACCCCTGAAGAGTGGCGCACCGCCGACTGGGGAAAAACAAAAAATTTATACCAAGAAGTCTTCGAAACGCCGGAACAAATGGATGCTTACCTCCTGTTTTTGTCCGAAAAACTGTGCGCTTACAGCCCGGATGCACTGGCAGAACTGAAACAGGTATTCTGGCAGGGAACGGATCACTGGGACACCTTGCTCTCCGAACGCGCCGCCATCAGCGGTCGGCTCGCGCTGTCAGACTATGCCAAAAAAGCCATTGAAGCGTTCAAAAAAGGGTAAAGAATGCATGTGACGGGTTGAGTGGTACGCTCTCTGGTCCAAAAAAGCCCACTTTTTTGTCTCAGACGCGACCATCTTACCATCAACCCATCATGCCCACAAATTCATCAAACAAATACCGTGCATCGTGTGGTCCGGGGCTGGCCTCTGGGTGGTATTGAACACTGAATGCCGGGTAATCTTTCAGGCGAATACCCTCGATGGTGTTGTCATTCAGGTTTTGGTGGGTGGCTTCTACCACGCTGGGGCTGTCGTAAACGGCTTGCTCCAGTACGCCAAAACCGTGGTTTTGACTGGTGATTTCACCACGTCCGGTGCGAAGGTTTTTAACAGGGTGGTTGATTCCCCGGTGCCCATGGTGGAGTTTGTAGGTTGGAAGACCTGCTGCAAGCGCCAGTAGTTGTTGGCCCAAACAGATGCCGAATAAAGGTTTTCCGGTTTCCAGCATTTTTTTGACGGTCTCAACTGCGTAAGACATAGACGCTGGATCGCCGGGGCCATTGGAGAGAAAAAACCCATTGGGGCTCCAGTCATTGACTTCCAGGAAGCTGGTTTTGGCAGGAAAAACTTTCAGGTAACAATCGCGCTGATCAAAGCAACGCAGGATATTCTTTTTGACACCAAAATCCATCACAGCGATGCGCGTTTTTGCATTAGGGTTCCCCACGAAATAGGGCTCACGCGTTGTAACATGGCTTGATAGCTCCATACCGGCCATCCCTGGCGTAGCAGCCAGTTGTTTCTGCAGTTCAGTGATATCGTTGGTTTCGGAAGAAATGATGCAGTTCATGGCGCCGCGTTCCCGAATGTGTTGAACGATGGCACGGGTGTCTAAGTCGTGAATGGCCACCAAATTTTCACTTTCAAAATAATCCTGAATCGTTTGGTCGGCGGTAATACGGCTGAAGGGAATGTTGAAATTTCGGCAAACGAAACCGGCGATTTTGACACTTTCGCTCTCCGATTCGTCGTTTTTTATGCCGTAGTTGCCAATGTGAACATTCGTAGCAACCAACACTTGTCCGGTATAAGATGGGTCGGTGAATATTTCCTGGTAACCGGTCATGCCGGTGTTGAAGCATATTTCACCCGTGGTGGTACCCGTTTTTCCGGCCGCTTTCCCGTGGAAAACAGTCCCATCTTCAAGTAGTAGAATGGCTTTCAATGTATGAATATTAAGAATGTTTGGAGGTGGTGATCGCGTGAGGGGTAATGCCACACAACTGTTTCGCGCCGCAAAGGTCGGATAAGGCGCGGTATTTCCAAAGGGTAATCTGTTCTGAGTCGCGCATTGGCGTGTATTTTATTTTTTATCGGGTTGGGTGGTCGGGTCTGAGACAAAAAAGTGGCCATTTTTTGCCGGTCGAAACGGATTTTTTTGACCGTAGTAGCGCTACGGTCAAAAAAATAGGCGAAGTATGGCGGAAAATGGGTCTTTTTGAGCCATACAGCGTCCCACCTAACCCCTTACCTATTTAATTAATTGATTATCTTGTTTTTTAGATGACAAATACGCTGTTGAAATCTTTTTTGGAGGAAGCTGTGGTACGGTACAACTCCCCGTCTTTCATTGAATCGGATCCTATTTCGGTTCCCCATCGGTACGCCCGATTGCAGGATCAGGAGATCATGGGTTTCTGGGCAGCGACGCTGGCTTGGGGGCAGCGGGGCACCATCATAAAAAACGCCCTGCGCCTTGCAGAATTGATGGACAATTCGCCCTACGATTTTATACTGCACCACCAGGAAGAGGACCGCGCCCGGTTTATGGATTTCAAGCACCGCACCTTTCAATCAACGGATACGCTGTGGTTCTTAGAATACCTACAACAGTACTATCGCAGCCATGAATCGCTGGAAACAGCTTTTTCGCGCCACCTGAGGCCGGGCGATGCAACCATTGAAAATGCTTTGAGGGGTTTTCACGACGATTTTTTTATCCATCCCGATGCGCCCTCGCGTACACGCAAGCATGTGGCTACCCCCGCACGTGGTTCAACCTGTAAAAGACTGAATATGTTTTTGCGTTGGATGGTCAGGAAAGACAGCGCCGGTGTTGACTTTGGTGTCTGGAATGACATTGCTCCGGACCAATTGCTGATACCCCTGGATGTCCATGTGGAGCGGGTGGCCCGCCGA
>CAIZLM010000270.1 GCA_903933805.1 uncultured Bacteroidota bacterium
AGCGTGGATGTATATGTCGGCAACAGCCTGTTGGTAAATGATTTTGCCTTCCGTACTGCGACGCCATTCATTGATGTTCCCGCTGACCGCGACCTGAACATCGGTATCGCGCTTCCAAACAGTACTAGTGCATCAGATGCCATTGCGAATTTCCCTGCCACCCTTGCTACAGGCGGCACGTATGTTGTCATGGCTGCCGGCGTTGTCGGCAACACGGGCGCTACAGCCTTTAACCTGTTCATCAATGGAGACGCACGCGAAGCTTCCGGCAACGGAACGGATGTAGCGATTTCCCTTTTTCATGGATCACCAGATGCACCGGAAGTGGACGTACAACTTCCTGGCGGACCGATTTTGTTTGACAATGTTGCATTTGGATCATTTGCTGATTATTTCAGTGCACCTGCGGGGAATTACCGAATAGATATTACACCGGCAAATGACAACAACACCATTGTTGTTTCATACAAAGCCGACGTAACGTCCCTGGCAGGACAGGCCATCACGGCTTTTGCAACTGGATATCTCGGTAGTCAGTTGCCAGGCTTTGGCGTTTGGGTTGCATTACCCAATGGCGTGACATTCCCACTTGAAGTCGCTGTTTCAACCAAAGACATTCAAAAAGTTATCTCTGGGTATTCGGTTCAGCCAAATCCTGCCGTACAATCTGTCGGTGTAGCATTTGAACTCACTGAAAACACGCACGTGGTATATCGTTTAATCGAAGCAACCGGTCGTGTTGCGTTGTCAGGTACTTTTGGTGAAGTACCAGTTGGTGCTTTTCAGGAGTCAATTTTGCTGACAGATATTAATCCAGGTGTGTATTACCTCCAAATAACGGCAGGTCAAAATAGTAAGACAACAAAGCTTGTTGTTTCACAATAGAATTGTAACTGGTTGGGTGGTCGCGTCTGAAACGAATTAGTCCTCATGTAGCAGATTATTTGGAGTAGCATATAAAACACTACTTGATCTAGCAAAAAGCGACTTTTTTTATCTTAAACGCGACCGCTCTACTCGTTGCACAGGTGACTGGTTGGGTTGGTCGCGTCTGAGACAAAAAATGAGATTTTTTGGACCAGGCAGCGTACCACCCAACCAGTTTTTTTTTGATAAAATCTTTTTTTTACTTAATTTGCGATTATTGTGCTTCGTTTAATCAAAATACAGCCAATAATCTAGACGAATGAAATGGCATTTAATCCACTGCGATGAAGTTATTCGATTGACGGACAGCCAATTGAAAGGGTTGAGTTCTGCTCAAGCAGTGGAACGGATCACTATTCATGGGCCCAATGCGTTGCCTGCAAAAAAACCAAGTCCACCTTGGATTATTTTTTTGAGACAATTTAAAGACCTTATGATACTGATACTCCTGGCATCAGCGATGGTTTCAGGGTTTATTGGAGGGCTAAAGGATTCCGTTGTCATCGTGGTGATTGTAGTACTCAATGCGATCATTGGTTTTTGGCAAGAATACAAGGCTGGCAAAGCCATTGATGCCTTAAAAAAAATGTCTGTGCCCTTGGTATTGGTTATTCGCGATGGCGTGCATGTTCAGGTACTTGCAACTGATCTAGTCCCAGGAGATATTGTGACCCTTGAAACGGGCAATCTTGTTCCCGCAGATATTCGGTTGCTCAAGTCCCATTATTTACAAATAGAAGAATCTCCACTTACGGGAGAATCCTTTGCGGTAGAGAAGCAGACCGTTGAATTGGTTGGAGAGGATCTTTCCCTTGGAGATCGGACAAATATGGCGTACAAAGGAACCACTGTGACCTACGGTCGGGGAGTAGGTGTCGTTGTTGCGACCGGTATGAACACAGAAATTGGTCGGATAGCGCAATTGCTGCAGGAAGAAGCGTTGTCAACCCCACTTCAAAAGAAACTTGCAGATTTTGGGAAAAAGACATCTTTGTCAGTACTGATCATCTGTATTGTCTTGTTTATTGTTGGCTTGTTGCGGGGGGAGGAGCCGCTCAGGATGTTGCTTACGGCCATTTCGTTGGCTGTTGCAGCCATACCAGAGGCACTGCCAGCGGTGGTTACCATTGCGCTCGCCATGGGTGCCCGTCGGCTTGTACACAACAACGTTTTGGTGCGCAAACTTGCGGCAGTTGAAACACTGGGATCCGTCACCTACATCTGCAGCGACAAAACTGGGACACTCACCCAGAACAAAATGGCAGTTTCCCAAACCTGGGTACCGGAAACGCCCCCTTCCGGGCTTAATTTATCTCCACAAGAAGCACTTTTGCGCTGTATGGCCCTCAACCATGATGTAAAAAAAAATGGTGCGGGAGTCCTCAACGGGGAGTCAACGGAAGTTGCGTTGTCGCTGTATGCGGAACGACACGGCGCCCATCTTCATTTGGAGGAATATCCAAGGGTGTGGGAATTGCCCTTTGATGCTGAACGAAAAATGATGACCACGGTACACCAATTGGATGGCCATCAATATTGGGTGGTCACCAAAGGCGCCATGGAGTCGGTACTGCATATCTGTACCGACTCGGACGTGTCAGCCATGCTTCAGGAGGGTGAAAAAATGGGTAAAACAGGATTGAGGGTATTGGCATATGCTTGTAAGGTTGTGGATACATTGCCATTGGAGGGTAGTTTCGCATCATTGGAGTATAATCTGCAATGTTGTGGACTGGTTGGACTTACCGACCCACCCCGTGCAGAGGCTGCAACAGCCATTCAAGATTGTCGAAAGGCGGGAATTGTGCCAGTAATGATAACGGGCGATCATCCGGTCACTGCGGCATCCATTGCCCGACAATTGGGTATTTTATCCAGTCCTACGGATCAATTGATTACAGGCGCAGCATTACAACACATGCCGGAAGCGGTATTTGAAGCGGAGATTGAGCACATCAAAGTGTACGCACGGGTGTCACCAGAGCAAAAACTACAGATAGTAAAAGCCTTGCAGCAGAAAAATCAGTTTGTTGCTATGACCGGCGACGGTGTCAACGATGCCCCGGCGCTCCAACGTGCTAACATTGGTATTGCGATGGGCATTACGGGTACCGATGTAGCCAAGCAGGCTGCGCACATGATATTGTTGGACGACAATTTTGCCACCATTGTCAAGGCAGTTAAAGAAGGAAGACGAATTTTCGACAATATTCGCAAGTTTATCAAGTACGCCATGACCGGTAACAGCGGTGAAATATGGACTATTTTTCTTGCGCCCCTTGTTGGTCTTCCGATGCCCCTTTTTCCCATCCACATTCTTTGGATAAATCTGGTAACCGATGGGCTCCCCGGCTTGGCACTGGCCACTGAACGTGCAGAAAAAAACATCATGGATATGCCACCCCGCAAACCTGGCGAAAATATTTTTGCGTATGGTTTGGGTTGGCATATATTCTGGGTTGGCTTGCTGATGGGTGCCGTATGCCTCAGTGTCCAAGCGTGGTCATTCCACCACAACGACCCAAAGTGGCAAACCTATGTTTTTACCGTGCTTTGCTTCAGTCAAATGGGACATGCGATGGCCATTCGAAGCGATCATTTTTTTTTATTTAGGCAGGGATTGTTCACCAATTTACCATTGATTGGCACCATTGCCCTCACTTTTTGTCTCCACCTCGCCTTGCTGTATATTCCTGCTTTGCAAGATATATTTTCCACAACCCCACTTACGCTGCAGGAGCTAACTGCATGTATCCTGGTATCGTTGATCGTTTTTCATGCGGTGGAAATGGAAAAACTGCTGCGCAGTCGTGGCAAACAACGCAGCAGGGCGTAATTCGTAAAGGCATTTGGCAGGGGACTGCTATCTTTGCGGCATGGCTTTTTTTATTGTTTTTAACCTTGCGCCATTTGAAGACGCATACTTTCTCCCTTCAGCGTTTGTTGTTGAAACCACCCCGGAAAATGATCTTGGATATCCATTGCAACGTGCCACACCCGCAACCATCGTGCCTTACGGACTCGAATTGAGCCCACCGATCGCCCGTATGTTTGAATTGATCGAAACGCTCACGTCAAAAAATATAGAGGCGCGTTTCAAACCGCCAAAAGCTAAATCTCCTACGCCGCTTGCGCAACTGTTGGCTGATAAAGCCACCAAATCCAGTGTCGAAAGGTATATCCATGAAAAAATCGACATTTTTTTGGTCGAAATTGAAAGAAACAAATGGCCGCTGACCTTTGGACTTGAACGAAAAATACGTGCGAAGGACGTACAAGTCGTATTTCCTACCTATGAACTAATACCACACATTGCTTTTAAAAAAACGGACTCAGGGGTGGAATATCGGTTTAAACTGGGGTCCGAGGAAGAAAAATGGCCCATTCAAAGCCGCAATGTAGCGCCCTTGACCAATACCGATCCAGCTTGGCTACTCGTTGATTATGCCCTCTTTCGAGTACCAGGAATCAACGGAAACATGGTCAAGCCTTTTTATAACAAAGATGTCGTCAATATCCCCGCAGACAAAGCGCGGGTCTATTTTCGACAATTTGTGGCTAAAAATGCTGGGAGAACCCGTATTGAAGCGGAAGGATTCGAAGTTCATACCGCTGGTGATCTGCAAAATACGATCCTTCGTCCTGTTGAAAACGTTCTCGAAAACACGTGGTATCTACAGGCTGTGTTCTCTTATTCAGGAACTGAATTTGCGCAAGGAGACCCGAAAAAAAGCACGACAAGCGTGGATTTCGCCCAAAATGACAGCGATGATATTGTTGTCCGCCAGATTGTCCGCAACAATGCTGAAGAACTAAAAAAAATAATGGTTCTGGAAAAAAATGGCCTCACCCTGGTGGGCAAACTTTTCATCGTGTCGCACCAAGGCGGACTAGAATCGCTCTTGGAGTGGCTGTCTAGCCATCAATCGGCCTTGGGAATAGCCGGTTTTTCCATAGAGTTGCCCAAGGTCAATGATCGTACCATCGCCTTACTGGCCGGTCACCTTGAAATAACCACATCCGTATCAGCCGATTGGTTTGATGTTCGGGGGACGGTTCAAGCAGGTGTATTTAAGTTTCCCTTTAAAGCTTTTTGGCAACACCTTCGGAAGCAAGATCGCTTTTTCCTGCTTCCTGACGGAACCTATTTCCTGATCCCGCAAGCATGGTTTGCCCGTTATGGCGAATTTGCGGAAGCAGCAAAGGATGGTCCAGATGATTCACTTAGAGTCCCAAAAGCGCTGTACACGTTGTTGGAAAGTACAACCCAACAGGAGATGCCTGCCAATGGCGGTGAGTATAAACCCATCAATCCGGAAGAAGTTGATTATCAGTTGTCTTCGGCGTTGAAGGCTACCTTGAGGCCCTATCAGTTACAGGGGGTCAAATGGCTTGTTGGCCATTATCAATCGGGATTTGGCGCTTGTCTGGCCGATGACATGGGGCTGGGGAAAACGCTCCAGACCATCGCTTTTCTTTTATATGCCAAAGAACAGCGCGCTATTAACACTCCTGAAAAACAAACTAGCAGCCACCACTCACCTGCCATACAAGGAGATTTGTTTCAGGCTTATCAAGCAGCCCTGAGCCCGCTGAACGCGCTGGTGATCTTGCCGGCTTCCTTGGTGTTTAACTGGCAGAACGAATTGAGCCGATTTGCACCTTCCCTTTTTGTTTGCGCCCATACTGGACAAAAACGCGGCCGAGATGCCCGAGCCCTAGCCGGTTACGATGTGGTATTGACCACCTATCACACCGCGAAACAGGACTTGGCATTGCTACAAAAAATTTATTGGCACGTCATGGTACTCGACGAAAGCCAACAAATAAAAAATAGGGCGTCAGAAGTGTCCAAAGTAGTATTAAGCCTTCAGGCAGTCTGTAAAATATCGCTTTCCGGTACGCCCATTGAAAATTCGCTGAGCGATCTGTGGATGCAAATGGAGTTTATCAATCCGGCTACCTTGGGCAGTTTTCAGTATTTCCGGGAAAAATTTATGGCACCCATCGAGAAACACGATGACCCGGCTGCCAAACAACGACTTTTTAGCCGTGTCAGGCCTTTTTTTATGCGACGTACCAAAGAAGAGGTTGCACCTGACCTGCCGGCCCTGACGGAACAGTTGTTTTACGCTGAAATGACGCCGCCCCAGAAAAAACTCTACGACCAAACCAAATCAGCGGCCCGCAACGAAATTCTAGCGCTCTTCGATGACCCAAAAACACGATTTCTGGCGCTGCAGTCCCTCACTCGACTCCGCCAATTGGCAAATGATCCGCGATTGGTGGAGACGGAGTACTTGGGAGGTTCCGGTAAATTTGAAGATGTGCTCGCACAATGGGATACCGTGCGGAGATCAGGGCATAAAGTGCTCTTTTTTAGCAGTTTCGAAAGACACTTGCGGCTTTTTCGCGCCGAATTTGAAGCCCAAGGCTTCGCATTTGCCTGGCTTACCGGCGAAACCCCCATGCCAGAGCGCGCACGGGAAGTAGCCCGTTTTCAACAAGAACCCAATGTGCAAGCTTTTTTTATGACCGTGAAAGCCGGTGGGGTAGGACTTAACCTCACCGCCGCTGACTACGTCTTTTTGCTGGATCCCTGGTGGAACCCTGCCGCAGAAGCCCAAGCGATCGCCCGTGCCCACCGTATCGGACAAACGCGACCGGTCACGGCGCTGCGCTTCTTATCACGGGAAACCATTGAAGAAAAAATCCTTCAACTGCAAGAAAAAAAGAAAAAATTGGGCAAATCGCTCTTCGAAGATGAAGAAGCAACGGGGCTCACCAGAGCTGAATTAGAATCCTTGCTGCAGTAATTTTCGACCTGTTGCTTCTTGCTGGTATCGCCGACTATTTAAGTTTCATTTTCTGATTGAATCGATCGGAAATGCTCTCAAGTATTGCCGCCCGCTCCAGCATCTTTGCGCACTCAGCATCTTTGTTTAATATTTTTAAGACAGCGCCACGCATCTTGAAAATTGTTGCTACACTGTGACAACAAGTCGCCTCATTGGAACCAAAAGCACTGTACGTACTGTTCACTGTCCAAAAATAATCGGGTATATACTGCATCAGATCTGTGGTGACAGCTTCATATCCCACATAATTTTTTTCTTGTTCCAAGGCAGACAACCGATCTTTGTAATGGATGTAATACATAGACATTATGTCGCTTGGGTAGTAAACAAAAAATCTTTTGTTCCGAATATGACTGCTATAATACCATGTCATACAAGTCAAAACGATGGCAATCAGCACCATTTTGAAGGCGCCGGCCAGTATGTTTCTGAGCACCTCAACCACAAAAAATGATGCAAGCAACGACATCAACAAAACAAGTGGAACCCGTAATCTTGAAAGACTGCCACTGATAAACAAGGGACTGGCACTTGCCATAAACATGATAAAAAACGGAACGAAACGCCATCTATATCGCCAAAAACCAAAGAAAAGTCCGCAAATTCCCAATGGTGCTATCAGCCAATAGGGTGCAGGTAGCGACATGAGCAAAGGTGAAAACTCCTTGTATTCGTAATAACTCATGTTGTTCGGCACCTCATACCACATAAACAAACCATCGATCTTTGTTTTCACCATTTTCCATACGCCCCCAGCGCCGTCAAATGAATCAAGGCATGCGCCGGCGGCCAAACGAAGGTTGCCGCCTGCTTGGTGCATCAGTGGAACCAAGGATGGAAAATGGATATAGTTGGGTTCCAAAGGCCTGGATTCGCTCGAGTTAAACAGAAAAAGATTGATGGCGCCATGGCTGGCCACCGAAGTGATGGGAGCGCCTACTTTGGCGTTTCTGATGAACAGTGGGGTCAGGATCAATAAAAACATGGCCAAAACCAAACCCAGTCCACTGGCGGCAACTTTGATTTCACGCCTTTTCCCCCAAGCATACCAAACAAGTGCCGGGAAAAAGAAAAGTACCAAATAGGACTGATTTAGGAAGGATATACCAGCCAACATCCCAAACAATACCTGGTTTTTTCGGCTATTGTGGTCAAGCAACAGTTGAAATTGGTACAACAATAGCAAGGTTAAAAAAGCCGTTAACGTGGTGCGCAACAACGTCAACTCAAAAACAAGGACAGGGCCAGTTACCATGACGACCACCGCGGCAATTAACCCAGACAACGCCCCAAAATAGCGCGCACCGTAGAAAAAAACCAGTACATTGATGAGCGCCCCAAGCAACAGTTGCCATCCGTAAACCCAGTTGGGGTCAGCGCCCAAAAACTTATAGGTGACTGCAAGAAGATAGGTGTACAACGGCTCTTGGTGAAACACTTTCCCCTGATACATTTCATTCACCCAAGCACGCCGAGCAGCCATGGTGTCTGAAATACCCGCTGTATTGACGTAACGCCCGTAAAAAGGAGCAGCCTCCTCCGGGTACTCCGCAAAGTAATTCTTGGCAAGCGTATTGTGCCAGTCGTGATACGGGTGCAATACCGTGTCGCAAAGCCAATTTCCACCGGCAATTTCCCGCGCAGACAGGTCGAAAAAGGCCATATCGCAGTTCTCTAACTTGTGAAAGGACTGCCAAGGCGTGTCCTTTACCTGCTGGAACAACGTGGTATTGATGGCCGCAGAAACGAGAAAAATGGCTGCAGCAAACCAGTATTTTTTTCGGGAAATCCAGTTTTCTACCCGGGAAACAATGCCAGTAATTTGTTTGGTACGGTTGTTTTCAGGTTGTACGGTCTTTCCGGATTTTGAAGTTCCGGCAGCAGCGACAGGGGGTTGTTGTTTCTTTTTCATAATAGGGTCAACAGCGGTTGTGAAAATCGCAACTAAATAATCAAAAGCAAGTATTTTTGAGCACAAAAAATCACCATCAAAGATGTTCCACAATCAGGCCACCTGCCCCCCACAACTAGAACCCGCTCCCGCCGTACAACCATAACAATGTTGGTTGAGCACAATGTCACGGTTTTGGAGCAGTTGAAGGTCAAAATCCCGGATATGGGTCAGTGGCCCGGCTACTTTTAAGTCCAACATTTGGTTGAAATCGCAGTCGTAAAGATAGCCTTCATAACTGACTGAAATGGTATTCCTACACATAACACTTGAAACGGCCCCTGGATTGAAAGCTTCTATCAGGGATTGCATGTAGTTTTCGTATTGACCTGTTTCAAGCAAATAGTCGAGAAAGCGGCTGATCGGCATATTGGTAATGGCAAAAAGGTTATTGAAAGTAACGCCCTGTTTGCGCATAAGCTGGCTTTTGAAATCGGATTCTAGGGATGCTTGATTGCCCGGAAGGAAACTGCCGGTGGGGTTGTACACCAAGTTTAGTGTCAGGCCGGTACCTGTTACACCATAGCCAATGGCATTGAGCATTTTTAGGGCCTCCATGGAATCATCAAACACCCCATCCCCGCGTTGACTGTCGGTGCGCAATGCGGCGTAATGGGGTAGGGAAGAGACCACTTCTACGCCATTGGCTGCAAAAAACTCCGGCAAATCTCGGTATTTTTTATGCGCCACAATAATCGTAAGGTTACACCGAACGATGACATGTTTGCCCAATTTGTAACATTCTTCCACAAACCATCGGAAATGTGGATTCATCTCTGGCGCGCCACCCGTAATATCCACGGTTGGGATGTCGTAGCGTGCCAGCACATCCAGGCACAGCTCAAACGTTTCCCGCGTCATGTTTTCGGCTTTCCGATCGGGACCTGCGTCCACATGGCAGTGCGCACAAGTCTGGTTGCAAAGCTTGCCGACATTCAATTGAAATATGTCAATCCGGGTAGGCGACAAGCGGCCATCATGAAAGCCAGCAGCCTTTATTCGATCTACAAACTTCGGAAAGTCGGCATCGGTACGTTCCTGACCGTTCAGCACCCTTAGTTGATAGAAAGTATCTGAAAGCTCGCTGTGACGCGAAACCAAAGATTTTGATTTTTGATGGATACCCATTATCCGTGGGAAATTTGTGAAAAGGTTTGGAAAATGTTCATCGCCAGACGCAGCAAGTCTGCTACATCGTCAGGTCTTTTGCATGGTTCATCATTTGCGTAGAAAACACCAAACTGGATCCCGCACGAATCACCGCAGCCACATGCACAGCCTCCATCATTTGCGCTTCATCGGCACCCTTCTCAAAGGAGGTCGCCGTGTAAGCATCTATACAATAGGGGCATTGGACCGCATGGGCTACCGCAAGCGCAATCAGGGATTTTTCACGCTCCGTTAGGGCCCCTTCTTTCATCACCTCGCTGTACCAAGCAAAGTATTTGTCGCCCATGGATTTTTGCCAGTCGGTGATGTTCCCAAATTTTTTCAGGTCTTCCGGATCGAAATAATGTTTTTTTGACATATTTATTGTTTTTTCTAACGGGTTGGGTGGTCGCGTCTGAGACAAAAAAAGTGGCCTTTTTGGGCCAGACGAAGCGGATTTTTGTAGGCCGTAGCAGCGCTACGGTCAAAAAAATTTGCGAAGTATGGCGAAAAACGAGCCTTTTTGGGCCAGTCATCGCGCCACCTAACCCGTTACTTTTTATTATTTAACTTCGAATTTGGTTACTGCTGAGACAAAATACGAGACTTGAATTGTTGCAAAAAAGCCACAAAATACTGTATATTGAGATTATACTTTAGAACAAATCAAGATCAATTTATGGTTTGCAAGATCGGTGGCGGCAAAAATATAGGTATTGCCGCCTTCCTGAAGGCCTAATTTCTTGCGAACTTGTTCCGTGTTGTCCGGAAAATTTCTGGTCGTGATGTTGGCTTTTTTTTCTGGTATCAGTTGTCCGACTGTTTTTCTATCATATTTACAAACGGCATCAACCCGAAATGATCGCGCCGGCAGTTGCGGAATAAGCTGCTCCGAGGTGTACAAGTGGGTATTGGCGTGTAATTTTTTGAGCCCAAAACGCGCTGCAAAAGACTTGAATGCGCCTGCCTTCAACACTGCTGGCATGGGTTCGTACAGAAAATTACTCGGAGGCGCAACATCGCAGGCAGTCTGTTGCTCTTCGTGAAACGTAAAATCAAAGGCATGTTCAACCTGGCCTGCATGGTCCAGGGAAACAACGTGAATGGGCGCTGCAAACCCAGCGGGGATGTCGCTTTCCAGTAAATACAACACTTCTCGACAGTCTCCCTGATATTCCACCACCCATACCGCTGAAACTTGTGACAATTGCTGTATGGCTAGGTGTATATCCAGCAACGGTGCTGTTTTTAACAATATTTTTGGCGCACGGGACAGCAGTAATTCCTTTATTTCCAGTACGTTGGGACTGCAATCGGCCAGCTGAAACACTTTGCCCTTCCGATCATCCCGTCTGGCCGGGTCGAGGTACAACAGGTCAAAGGGAAGGTCCGTGGCGGTTACAAAATCCTCCGCTTGTTCCGCACTAAAGACCACATTTTCCAAGCCCAATGCGCCGAGGTTGTGACGGGCTGCCTCCATAACAGCAGGCGTTTTTTCAACACAATACACGTGTTCAAATTGCCGGGCAAAACAATAGGCATCGACACCCAAGCCACCCGTCAGGTCAGCCATACTTTTTCCTGAAAATAAACCAGCCTTAAATCGGGCGGTTGCTTCGGAGGACGCTTGTTCAAGTGACAACGGGAAGGGGAACACCAGTCCTTCCTGGTACCAGGAAGGGATTTTTTTGCGCACTTTTTGCAGTGCTTCCACTTGTCGGGCAATAAAACCAAGGGGCATTTCGGGCCATTTTTTAGCCGAAAGCGCTAGTTTGGTAGGATTTTCCTCCCGATGCTCCCAAATGAAACGATGCCAATCGTTCATGCCGCAGGTTTTCGGGGAATATTTGCTTTGACAAATTCAAACAAGATAGGCAAAACAGAAATGCCAATGATCCCCATTACCACCACCTCGAAATTGTTTTTCACCATTGGAATTGATCCGAAAAAGTAGCCCGCCAAAGTAAGCGTACTCACCCAAAGGATGCCTCCAGACACACAGTAGCCGATGAAACTGGTGTAGACCATTTTCCCAACCCCCGCTACGAAAGGGGCAAAGGTGCGCACAATAGGGACAAATCGCGCGATAATCAGCGTTTTTCCGCCATGCTTTGCATAAAATGCTTGCGTTTGGTCGATATATCGCCTTTTTAAAAACCAGTAGTCACGCGTAAAAACCTTTTCTCCCAAAAATTTTCCAAAAAAATAATTGGTGTTGTCTCCCAGAATCGCGGCAAAAAAAAGCAACGGAATGAGGAGCCAAACACTGAGAATACCTGTTTTTGCCGTAATGGCGCCAGCCGCAAAAAGCAACGAATCACCCGGTAAAAATGGCGTTACCACCAAACCGGTCTCACAGAATATGATCAGTGCAAGTATAATATACGTGGCCAATTGGTACTCTCTCATGATGTTTTCCAGATGTACATCAAGGTGCCGAATGAAATCAAGTAACTGGGTCAGTAATTCTACCATGGAGCTGTGTTCTGAGTTTTTAAGTTGCAAATGTAATGGAGTTGTCGCACTACTTCAGTACCCTTTACAGAACATCTTCTACAATCAGGTCATTTATCGAACGAAATTCTTGTCGATATGATGCTACAATAAGCATTTTTTGTGGCCATACCGTTACTGACGCAACAACGAACATCATGGATATACCACCTGAATTTGCTTCCCACGCCCATGAATCAACCAAGCTTCATCCGACAGTGCAAACATGTCCGAATCGCCCACTGAATTGCCAAATGCAATGACTTTGGCATAATCCGCTAGGTTAAAGGCGGCTCGAATGCGCACGGCTTTTTCATGTCCATTACAATTAGGGGTCGCAAACTTTCCGGTAAATACGCCATCTAGGTATTCCAGTTGGGTACACACCAAGTCTATGCCTTCGGCTTCTGAAAAACTTTTTATCCAAATGTCAGCAGAGGCTGAAACCACTGCGGTGCGAGCGCCTGCTTTTTGGTAGGCTCGGAGTTGCTCCAACACTTCCAACCGCAGCAAATCCGGCAGTTTTTCACGACAAAACGCAGCACCTAATTGCTCCAATTGTGGCTTTTCACACCCTTTAAAAAAAACAGACATCAACTCCTCCTTGCCACGCGCACTGGACCAACTACCCTGCCAAATCATCCTTAGGAAACTATATATAACGAGCATCGTTCCCCTCACAAGTGCGCCTGGCGAAAGGGAATACAGCAGGAACCTCGACAGCGTGTCGCCCTTGGTCAGGGTACCGTCAAAATCAAACAGAACAAGGGTTTTTGCAGGCGTAATTTCCATTCGACAAGTTTAGTTGTGGCGTAAGTTACGATTTGACCTAAAATCAGGCCCGAAAGCCTCATTTTTTGTCTCAGACGTGGGTTTCCGTGGTGAAGAGCATTTTGTCAGTTGCCTTGTAACACTATGAAAAAAGGGGTCTCTTCTAATTTTTTGAAGGTTGCATATACGGCGTTACTTATCCGCAGTTCTGGGTCTTGCTGTAATTTATTAAGGTACGTTTTTTCCAAGAAAACAATTGGTTTTTTTTTGTTTAAGTCATTGATTACCATTTTGTTTTTGCCATTTGTCTCCCTGTTTACCACCCAATCTAGGGGCAGCGGTGGCAGCGTGCCTGTTAGGTAATTTGCCTGTGGAAAAGCAGGAAGCACCTTGAAATTTGGTCCGTACGTGGCTGCCAGCCTTTTCAGATCCCGATATAAGGCCGCCGATGCAGTGTCTGAATAAATACCCGTCATGGCTGGGAAAATAGCGCCCATCGGCTCGGTCATGTCCTGCCGTCTGCCATCGCGGTACACAAACGAATGGCCAACATAAAAGGCGACCAACAACGCTGAAAGGAGGGCTGCCCTGTAGTATGGGAAAACCCAGCGATATTTCCCCACGGCGTGCGATGACCATTCCATCATCGTCCAAATCCACGGGGTGGAAAATAAAATTGGAAGGCTGTACCCCCAGCTGATGGCTGCACTCCAACTGATGGAAAGCAACAGCAACACCGCTGCAACCCCTCGGTGCTGCGACAATCCTCCTTTTCCACGGGTATAGTACAGTAAATACAGCAGGTGTGCGGCAGCTACATCGAACAGAAACCTTGTTTGTGCAAACGGCGCTGTATGCTCTTGGCGCTTCCAAACCACCGCCGCAAAACTGACAACCATTGCAAATAGAAAGCCACCCAAAAGGAACGCCAGCGTCTTAGGGTGTTTCCCGCTGCGATACATCCACCACCCGCCGATCACCGCGAACATCCCTGGAAAGGCCAACTCCGGGGTGATCATCGCATAATCAAACAACCCGTGCTGGATCGCCTGACCGCCGGATGCCGCTCCGCCCGTCATCTCAAAAAAGGCGTTTAGGAGTTTAAATTGGTAGAGATAACCCACAAAAAGACCAAGGGCCAGTACAAAGCCACCCAAAAACACCAACATCTTTCGCCAATCAAGCACCCCAATGACCACCGTGAAGATCGGGAACAAAGGGTAAAAAGACTGCTTGCACAACACCGCGGCCACCATTGAAATTCCAGCCAACAACTGCATCGGTATGCCAAATCGTCCTTCTCGGGCATTGAAAAACAAGTAAACTGTTGTAACCGAAAACAATATGCCATCCACGGTATGCCATGCCATGGGCGGATAACAATGCGCTGAAACCACAAAACCAAACGTGGCCAATATCCAACGCTGTTTGTCGCGGTACAACAACGCCGCGCCCATCCAGGAATACAAGCCAACTTTCAGGTAATAAATCCAACGCTCTCCCAAGACGCCCCATCGTTCCGGCAGACAGTATATTTCCAAGGCCCGCAACCAAACGGGTAGGGGAGGGCGCACATACACAACATCACCATAGAGCGTTTTCCCCTGCAAAACCTGCCAGGCAAGTCCGGTCAAAAAACCGCCATCTGTTTCGTTCACGCCGTAAGGCGCGTAAAACAGCGCATATCCAAGCGCTATTCCAAAAAATAGTACCATCCACATGGCCTTTTCTGAGGGATTTTTTTTCATAGCGACAAAAGTGGGAGATTTTGGAAACCAAAACGAAGATCAAAAGTACCTTTGCACACGGGTAACTACTCAAGCGGTCGAATCCGAGACAAAAATTGGCCTTTTTGGGCCACAAAACAACATTATAAAGTCAACATTCAAAAATATGAATTTCGATCTGATTGTAATCGGCAGCGGCCCCGGGGGGTATGTTGCAGCCATTCGCGCCTCACAACTGGGTATGAACGTTGCTGTTATAGAACGGGAAAGCCTCGGCGGCATCTGCCTCAACTGGGGGTGTATTCCCACCAAAGCCTTGCTCAAAAGCGCACAAGTGTTTGACTATCTCAACCATGCGGCTGAATACGGCATTAAGGTTGAAAACCCGAGCGCTGATTTTGACGCCATCATCAAACGCAGCAGGGGCGTGGCCGATGGCATGAGCAAAGGGGTTCAATTCCTCATGAAAAAAAATAAAATAACCGTTATCATGGGGAATGCCAAACTTATCAAGGGCCCCAAAGTTGCCGTGACAGACGCAGCGGATACAGTAACGGAATACACGGCTAAAAGCATCATCATCGCCACCGGGGGACGGGCAAAGGCGTTGCCAAATTTGCCCATTGATGGAAAAAAAATCGTCGAATACCGCAAAGCAATGACTTTGGAAAACTTACCAAAACGGCTGGTTGTCGTCGGCGCAGGAGCCATTGGCGTCGAATTTGGTTATTTTTACCACACCATCGGATCTGAAGTCAGCATCGTAGAATTTATGGACCAAGGTTTGGTGCCTCGGGAAGATGCCGATATTTCCAAAGAATTGGCAAAGATTTATGCAAAAAAAGGCATCAAAGTATATGCAGGATGGGCGGTTGAAACGGTGGATACCAGCGGTAACGACATCAAGGTGAACATGAAAAACAAAAAGGATGGGAAAACAGAAACTATTCTCTGTGATGTCGTCCTCAGCGCCGCTGGCGTTACGCCCAACATTGAAAATATTGGCTTGGAAGAACTTGGCATCGTTACCGAACGCGGTTACATCAAGGTAAACGATTATTATCAAACAAACGTTCCGGGTATTTTTGCCATCGGTGACGTGCTGCCGACCCAAGCCCTCGCCCACGTGGCCAGTGCAGAAGGCATCACCTGTGTAGAAAAAATTGCCGGGCACCATCCGGAGCCCATCGACTACAACAACATCCCCGGCTGTACCTATTGTTTGCCAGAAATAGCCTCCGTTGGCTATACCGAGCAAGCCGCCAAAGAAGCTGGTTACGAGGTGTTAATTGGGAAATTCCCGTTTGCCGCCAGTGGAAAAGCAAAGGCTTCCGGTCACTCAGAAGGGTTTGTCAAGGTTATATTTGATAAAAAATACGGCGAGTGGCTCGGTGCGCACATGATTGGCGCCAATGTGACAGAATTGATCGCAGAAGTGGTCGTTGCCAGAAAACTGGAGACCACCGGACACGAAATCATCAAGTCCATCCACCCACACCCAACCATGAGCGAAGCCATAATGGAGGCCGCCGCCGCCGCATACGGCGAAGTCATTCACTTGTGATCATTCGTAACTGGTTAAAAAAATTGATTCCTAACCAGTTACATTGATTCGCCATTGTCAGCCGGTATTTCTTTCATGCAGTTTTTCTAACAACGTTTGAAGGAAACACCGGCTGGTATCATGGCTGAAAGACAGCGTCTGTCATGGACATACACGCCTGGAAAGCTGCGCGGTTCAGGGGGAGCGTAGTCCCTTGTTCTTCCAAAAATTGAATCATATTTTCAGTGGCCATATTGCCTGTCAAGTCGTCTTTGGCCATTGGGCAGCCACCGAGTCCACGCAGGGCCCCGTCAAAACGGCGACATCCACTTGAATAAGCCGCCGAGAGTTTGTCCCGCCAGTCGGCAGGTTGCGTGTGCAAATGGGCGCCAAACTCAATGCCCGGATACGCCGGAATCAAGTTGGAAAACAAATAAGCAATATTTTCCGGGTTGGAGCAACCAATGGTGTCGGACAAGGAGAATATCTTGATCCCCAGTGGAACAAGCGCATCCACCCAACGCTGTACTATTTCAACATTCCAAGGGTCTCCGTACGGATTGCCAAAACCCATAGAAAGGTAAAGCACCAACTGCTTGTCCTTGCTGACACAAAGTTCCTGAATGTATTTGGTGCGTGCCAGACTTTCGGTGATCGTGGCATTTGTGTTGCGCAATTGAAAAGTTTCGCTGATGCTAAATGGATACCCAAGATATTGAATATCATCGTATTGGCAAGCATCTAAGGCCCCTCGTTCATTGGCCACAATGGCCAAAAGTTTTGTTGGTGTGCCGGAAAGATCTAGTTTTGCCAGTACTTCTGCTGTATCACGCATTTGAGGAATTGCTTTTGGACTCACAAAAGAGCCAAAATCAAGGGTATCAAAACCAACCCGCAGCAATTGATTGATGTACAGCACCTTTGTATCTGTTTCAATAAACCGGTGTAGGCCCTGCATGGCATCACGGGGGCATTCAATCAGTTTAACGTCAGCCATCGAAAAGTTGGGTTCGATCAAATGCAAGGGTTATCGAGTGAACTTATTATTCACTGCAAAGTTATGTTTGCTTTGGATGTCTTTTTTAAAAATAACGATATGAAATACAAAGGACTTTGGTTGCTACTCGGTTATGCCATGATGACGTTTGGTCTCACGGCACTGATCATGCAGGTTGTAGGTGTTCATTGGGCGTTTTTGGGCTTGCTGGAATGGGGTGGACGTCTGCTCGCCTTTGTCCTTAAAATTCTCATGACCATTGGAGGGGTATTAATCATTGTTTTTGCCCGCACAGATTGGGAACGAGAGCGGCGCGAAAGCGAGGCTGCATCAGATTTTATCAACGATAAGACAATTTCGTAGTATTCATACCGCATTAGGGTATGAAGGGTTAACGGCAAATATCGAATCGGTGTGATATCGTGGGGGTAGGGGCGTATTGCCGCGAGGGGCGTATTACCGCGAGGGGCGTATTACGCCCCTCGCGGGATCGACCCTCGAACCCGACCCGCAACCAGGCATTATTTTTCTATTCTATCGTAGTAATTGAAGATTTCAAGGGTTCGTTCAATCAGTAAATTCGTAATCGAACCGACTGAAATATTGGATTGGATGGTTCCACCACCGGAATATTGGTCAGCGGTCATTGTCATGATGAGCTTGCTTTCTGCTTCGCGAAAAGCGAGCCATGCTTTTTGTGCACTGATGAGCGTCTTTTGGTCTTCG
>CAIZLM010000271.1 GCA_903933805.1 uncultured Bacteroidota bacterium
CCGCTACATCTGTTCCGTTGCCGGAAGCTTCGCGGGCGTCGCCATTGATGAACAGGTTGAAGGCCGTAGCGCCCGTGTTGCCGACAACGCCGGCAGCCATGACAACATACGTGCCGCCCGTGGTGAGGGTCAGCGGAAAAGTTGCGATGGCATCACCAACATTGGTAGAATTAGATGGGGCAACCGCGACAGAATGAAGCGTTTCGGCTGAAACATCAATAAAAGGAGTTGCCGAACGAAAAGTAAAATCATCCAACAAGAGTACACCGTCGATATAGATATCGACTGCTGGCTCAGGGGAGTTATGGATAATTTGGACTCGAGCCGTTTGAGCACTCAAACTTGACCATGACAAGAGCATGGCCAAGAAACAGAGAAAGAGTTTGTTCATAATAACGTGAATTTAGTTTGACAAAATGTGACCAACACAGTCACAGAATTTAAAAAACAACGCCTTCAAATGTTTGTTTAGCTTTTGTAAAAAAAGATTAAACAGAATTGATTTTTGTTAATTTTTTACAAATATGAATTTATTCCAAATTGGTATTACCCAAAAATAATAGGAGTAATTGTTTAGAGGCTGGTTGGATGGTCGCGACTGAGAAAAAAGTGGCCATTTTTTACCAGTCGATATAGATTTTCAAATACCTTGACGCCCCACTGTGGTCAAAAATAGTTGCGACGGGGAGGTCAAAACAAACGTTTTTTGGTCAAACAGTTTTCCAACCAACCAGTTACGAAACACCTTAACATGCAACGACCGTATAAACACATTGATGCAACAGAAATACAGGGATTTGAAAAAGTATTCAGGGCCAATTTGATCAACTCCCTAAGTGGATTAAAGCCTGCCAACCTCATTGGTACTACATCCCAGGATGGCCAAACCAATTTGGCGATTTTCAGTTCTGTGATACACCTCGGGGCCGATCCTGCCCTATTGGGATTCATTCAACGTCCGTTGGGAGAACAAAGCCATACCTACAAAAACATCAAGGAGACAGGATATTACACCATCAACCATATTCAGGAGCATATTGTGGAGCAAGCGCATTATACTGCTGCAAGGTTCAGCCGAGAGGAATCTGAGTTTGAAGCCTGTTGTTTAACACCCGAATATCTGGCTCAGTTTCATGCGCCATTTGTTCAAGAGAGTCTTGTAAAAATAGGTATGCGGTTTAAACAAGAGATTCCCCTGACGATCAACAACACCATTTTAATGATTGGTCAGATAGAACACGTGTTTTTACCAGAACATGTCGTGTTAGATAAGGGCAATCTCGCCCTCGACGAAACTGCTGCTGTATGTGTTTCAGGATTGGACACGTACTATCGGGTATCCAAACTGGCACAATTTCCATATTCGAAAACAACCAACTTGCCTAATTTTAGTCAAAAATCGGACCGAAACAGCTCAAAAAGGTGATTGACGGTTTTTTTTTCAAAAACTTTAGAAATTAATTTGACGTACGAGAAAGTAAGTGATATCTTTGCGTCCCGTTTTGGAGGAATGGGTGAGTGGCTGAAACCACCGGTTTGCTAAACCGACGTACGGGTAACCCTGTACCGCGGGTTCGAATCCCGCTTCCTCCGCCCCATTGGGCTTTGGAAACGCTTACAGAATAGTTTTCTGTTTATTAAGTTTCGGGATGTAGCGCAGTCCGGTAGCGCACCTGGTTTGGGACCAGGGAGTCCCAGGTTCGAATCCTGGTATCCCGACAAAAATACAACGCAATTGTCTGTTAATCAGGCAATTGCGTTTTTTGTTTTAGGGTTTTTGGAAGAGAA
>CAIZLM010000272.1 GCA_903933805.1 uncultured Bacteroidota bacterium
GCTGTTTCGAGCCGATTCCATCCAGTCGCTGTACTCGGCCCAAGGCTTTCTGCCCGTATTGATTAGCACGCCGAAAATACCCAGGTTGAGGGTTGTTCCATCGCGATCCTTCAGGGCAATCACCTGATTGTCCGGGCATTTCTCCGCACCGCCTTCTTTTTTCAATTTAAAAAACGGTTGGGTGACAGCAACACCTTCTGGGCTGGCTACGGGCGGTTTTAAACGGACATTGCCGGCCAGCCAGGTAAATTTTGATTCATCCAGCCTTGCTTGAAGATCCATCAAGTCATCGTAATCAAATTCATGGTTGCCAAAGACCACCCAGTCGAGCCCGAGGGTATTGAGCACTTCCACCATGTGTTTCCCCCGAATGCGTTTCCCTTCATTTTTTAACGTTCCAATAACCGATGGGCTGATGAAATCGCCGGCAAGCACGGTGATGGTATTGGGGTTTTTAGCCAGTAATTCCTGGCGGATGGTGGCCACCCGCGCAAGTCCGCCACGCCCGTCGGAAGGCGCCGGCGAAATTTCATACACATCGTTCATTTGCAAAATCGTCACTTCAATTATTCCGTCATCTGTTTTAGGAATGGCTGAAGATTCGGATTGTTTTGCAGGGTTACAGGAAAAAAGGGCAACAAAAGAAAATAAAAGGGCAACAAAGCGTTGACTTGCTTTCATAGTTGAATTTTTTTAGCATTAAATGTCGGAATAATGGGAATTTCGCCGCTAAGGTAAAGCCTGTACGACAATAAAATTGATTTTGACCATTATCCATCCAATATGCCCGACTCAAATATTCCCAACCTGCTTTGGCAGCCAACACCACAAACACAGAAACACAGCCACCTCCAACGCTATATCGACTGGTTGCGAACATCCAGAGGACTGGCTTTCGAGACCTACGACGCGCTTTGGCAATGGTCTTGTCGAGACCTTGCTGCATTTTGGGAAAGCCAGTGGGCGTTTTTTCAAATCATCAGCCATTCACCGTACCGGGCTGTGTTGGAAGGCAACAATATGCCGGACTGCGCTTGGTTTCCGGGGGCAACGTTGAACTATGCAGAGCATGTTTTCCGGCAGAAAAACGACCGGTATCCCGCCATCATTTTCAAGCAAGAGGATCGCCCAACAGTGGAGACCAGCTGGGCAGCATTGGAGCAACAAACTGCTGCTTTTGCGCAATTTTTACGGTCTGCCGGCGTAAATCCCGGTGACCGCGTGGCAGCATATTTACCCAACAGCCCACATGCCATGGTTGCGGTATTGGCGACCATGTCGATTGGCGCCGTGTGGTCGAGTTGCTCCCCCGATTTTGGTGCGGCAAGTGTTGCCGACCGTTTTGCCCAGATAGCGCCCAAAATTCTGATTGCCGTGGATGGATATTCTTACGGCGGAAAACGGTTCGACAAACGCGATACCCTGCACACACTTTGCGGATTATTACCCACGGTGGAAAAAATTGTTTTCATCCCATACCTCGACGAGACTGCAGTGTTTGAATATTCAGACAAGACAGTTGTGGTATGGGCCGAACTCTTGGTTCAGTATGCTACAAATACCCTGTCATTTTTGCCCCTGCCCTTTTCCCATCCCATTTGGGTGCTGTATTCTTCAGGTACCACCGGCGTGCCAAAAGCCATTACCCATTCACATGGCGGCAATTTGCTGGAACACCTGAAATACCTGCACTTTCACAACGACATACACCCTGGAGAGCGCTTTTTTTGGTATTCTACCACCGGTTGGATGATGTGGAATTTCACATTGGGGGCCCTGCTGACTGGCTCAACAATTGTTTTGTACGATGGAAGTCCGGGTTATCCCGATCTCCAAGTCTTGTGGGAATTGGCGGAAACAACACAGATTACCCATTTCGGTACGAGTGCACCGTTTTTGGTGGGTTGTTTAAAAGCCGGACTTGTTCCAAAATCGACCTGCGACCTGAGTGTTTTGCGGAGCATCGGCTCTACCGGGTCGCCCTTGCCGCCCGAGGCATACCGTTGGGTGTACGACAACGTCAAAGCGGACCTCTGGCTCTCGAGTATGGCCGGCGGTACAGATGTTTGCACGGCTTGGGTGGGGGGAAATCCCCTGCTGCCGGTGTATCAGGGCGAAATACAATGCCGGTGCCTGGGATGTGCCATGGAAAGTTGGAACGAAGATGGCCAACCCGTACCCGTAAACGAAGTTGGTGAAATGGTGGTGACAAAACCCATGCCCTCCATGCCCATATTTTTCTGGGACGACCCAAATGGTGCTCGGTATAAAAGTTCTTACTTTGAACACTTTCCGGGGGTTTGGCGGCATGGTGACTGGATTCGAATTACCGAACGGGGTACCGTGGTGATCCACGGTCGCTCCGATGCTACCCTCAACCGACAGGGCGTACGGATCGGAACAGCCGAAATATACCGGGCGCTCGACCTGATTCCAGCGGTAAAAGACGCCCTCATCGTGAACCTAGAACACGAGGATGGCACTGATTGGATGCCCCTTTTTGTGGTGCTGAATTCCGGAATAAGCCTGACAGATGACATCGTCTCGGGCATCAAAACAACCCTGCGAAAAACCTACAGCCCACGACACGTCCCCGATATCATCTTGGAAGTACCCGACATTCCCTACACCATCTCAGGCAAGAAAATGGAAACACCTGTCAAAAATATTTTACAGGGAAAGGCTATTGGAAAGGCTTTTAACAGCGATTCCATGCGAAACCCTGAATCTATGGCATACTTTATTGCCCTCGCAAAAACACGGTAAAGATTCAGCGCACGAGTTGTTGTATTTTCGCCCTTTATCCGCTGAACAAACCATGACCAACAAAGCTATTGCCCTCGCCTTCGATGAACTTGCCAACCTCATGGAGCTCCACGAGGAAGATGATTTTCGCGTGAAATCCTATCGAAACGCCTATATTTCCCTTCGAAAATTCGATCAGCCGCTGGCAGAAATGACCGACCTGGACATCAAAAACATCAAGGGTGTGGGCAATGCCATTTCAACAAAAATACGCGAACTCGTGGACAGCGGCCACATCGCCAACCTCGATAAATACCGGGAAAAAACGCCGCCAGGTGTGCAGGAAATGTTGAAAATAAATGGCTTCGGACCCAAAAAAGTGGGCCTGGTATGGCGTGAACTGGGCATCGAAACCATCGGAGAACTCTGGTATGCCTGCCACGAAAACCGATTGGTAGAGGTCAAAGGATTCAGCTTGAAAACGCAGGAGGACCTGCTCCGGAAGCTTGATTACTACCAGAAAAGCCAGGGAAAGCTCCACCTGGATGTAGCCGATGAGCTCACCAATTTCGTATGTGCCCGGGTGGGAAAAATGTTGCCGGGTGCCTATATCGCGCCGGTGGGAGATGTGCGCCGGCGCTGTCCCATCGTCAACCAAGTGGAGGTTTTGGTGGGATACAACGGAGAAATCTATGCCATCTTTAACGACGAAACGATGATCCTCGAACGGGAGGAAGGCAGGAAATTTCAAGTCACCTTGGAAGACGGTAGTACCGTGTATATACACCAGTGTTTTACCGAAGAATTTGGCTCAAAATTGTTCAGGTTGACTGGTTCAGAAGCCTTTGTAAAAACATTCGCTGACACAAACGCAGGAATTGAATTTCGTGGGTTGCGCAGCGAAGAAGAGATTTTCCAAAAGGCCAAAGCAACCTTCGTGGTGCCCGAATTGCGGGAAATGGCCCACCCTGTGCTGCCTGCACCCGGAAAATCCTTGATAGAACAACACCAGTTAACCGGTGTGCTACACGTTCACACCACCGCCAGTGATGGCTTGCACTCGCTGCGGGAAATGTGTTCTTATGCCTGCGAACTCGGATACAGCTACATCGGCATCACAGACCACAGCCAGGCTGCTTTTTATGCAAACGGCCTAAAAGCTGACCGGTTACAACAACAATGGGATGAAATTGACGCTTTAAATGCTGAAATGGCGCCTTTCAGAATCTTAAAAGGCATAGAAAGTGACATCTTAAACGATGGATCCTTGGATTATCCAGATGCCATATTGGATAAATTTGACTTCATCATCGCCTCCGTCCACTCCAATCTGCGCATGAACATTGAAAAAGCAACCGAGCGCATCGTGCGGGCCATCCAACACCCCAGAACCACCATCCTCGGACACCCAACGGGCAGGCTGCTGCTGAGCCGCGAAGGGTATCCACTCGATTGGGATGCTGTTTTTGAAGCTTGCCAAAAACATGGGGTCGCCATTGAACTCAACGCCCATCCATACCGGCTCGACATTGATTATACCCTCATTCCACAAGCCTTGTCGTATGGAATCCCCATCAGTATCAACCCAGATGCCCACAGTCTGTCGGGCCTGGAGGTGGTGCGGTACGGCGTGGGCGTGGCGCGCAAAGGCGGACTGACAGCAGATATGTGTTTCAACACAATGCTGCCCAAGGACTGGAAAAAGCCTGCATAATTATAGCATAGCGTGGGTATCCGTCCGATACAACATATTCGTTAATTTTTCGTTATAAAATGTTAGCGTGGTCGCGTTTGAGACAAAAAAGTGGACCTTTTTGGGCCAGACAGCGTGCCACCTAACCAGTTGCTTTTCGTTTTAATTCCCATTTGTTGGAACGTTTTGCCCTTTTTTATCGTTCTAATGGCTACTCTAATACATTGTCTATGAAAAAGTTGTTGCTTGCCGTCCTCGTGTTTTTTGTCATACTTTTAGGAGCGCTCATTGCCCTACCCTATTTCTTCAAAGACACCATTGTGGCCCAGGTAAAAAAGGCCGCCAATGAAAACTTGACCGCTACCCTTGCTTTTACCGATGTGGACATTTCCGTGTTTCGGCATTTTCCCGAACTTTCTATTGGTCTCGAGGGACTAGACATCACCAACGGCCCCGGCCATTTTGAAGGGGTCAAACTTGTTCGGTGTCCGCGACTGGATGTGACCGTAGATTTATGGTCGGCCATTTTTGGACATGAGGTGGTCATCAAAGGGCTCTTTTTCAAAGAACCTGACATCAAAGTATTTGTCCTCAGCAATGGATTGGCGAATTATGACATCACGAAGCCGGAGCCGTCCGGCAGTGCCGCCCCTACCACAGAAAGCAGTCCCATCAAACTTGAACAATACGGTATTGTCAATGGAAAAATCCTGTACGATGACCGGGGATTGGATATGCGCGCCGAGTTGGAGGGATTGGATCACAGTGGTTCCGGTGAATTTACCAGTGATTTGTACGACTTGGTTATGGTCACCCACGCAAACAAACTGTCGGTAAATTACGGCGGCGTACAGTACCTTTCCAATGCTCAGGCAGATTGGAAAGCTACATTGGCTGCTGATATGAAGAACTGGAAGTTTACTTTCAAGAAAAACGAACTGAAAGTCAATGCGTTGGAACTGATGCTTGATGGATGGGTACAACTTCCTGAAAACACTGAAGATGTCCGCATGGACCTCACCTTTGGCACCCCGGCTAATACCTTTAAGAGTTTGTTGAGCATAATTCCAGGTGCTTACACCAAGGATTTTGAGACCGTGCAGGCAAATGGCACTGTCAAATTTGGTGGATTTGCAAAAGGTACCTACAATGAAACGACCTATCCAGCCTTCAAACTTATTTTCAACGTTGGAAATGCCGATTTTAAATATCCCAGTCTGCCATTGGGCGTGAGCAACATCCAAGTCGATGCCACCATTAACAGTCCAACATCTCGGTTGAACGACATGACCGTGAATATTCCAAATTTTAGCTTGAAAATTGGAACCAACCCCCTTGATGGCTATTTTAACCTAAAAACACTGGAAACCAACCCCACCATTGATACCAAAATAAACGGCACCCTCAACCTTGGCGAGCTCTCCAAAGCCTTCCCGATGGAGGGTGTACAAGAACTTAGCGGGATCATCAAAGCCAACATCACCATGAAGGCCTCCATGAGCCAAGTGGAAGCGCAACAGTACGACCAAGTCAACATGGCCGGTGACTTTGGCATGAACGGCATCACGTATCGATCCAGTGGATTGCCTACCGTAAAAATCAATTCCCTCAAAACCAGCATCACACCACAAAAACTTGACATCCAAGAATTTGACGCCAAGTTGGGCAACAGCGACCTACGTGCATCCGGCAGTGTGGACAATATTCTGGCGTATTTTAGCACAACCAAAACCATGCGTGGTAGCCTAAACTTTGCCTCAAATTATTTTGACGTACAAGAATGGACAGAACCAACCCCGGAAGACGGCTCCGTGGTACCCAATGACGTAGCCCCTACTGTAGCCAGCGAAAAAGTGTTTGATCGGTGGGACTTCACCGTGGACGGAAGCATTGGCAAACTAAAATATGACACCTATGATATCAGCACCCTGGTTGCTGCAGGACATTTCACGCCCAACAAAATGGACATCACCAACTTTGGATTGGTATTGGGAAAAAACAGTGACCTCCGAGGTAGCGGTCAAATCTTGAACGCTTGGAATTATCTATTTGATAACCAAACCGTTAAGGGCATTGTCAACTTAAATTCAGCCTATTTTGATCTCAATCAATTCATGGAAACTCCGGCTGCAACTACCGGAGCAACTGTGGCGGATACACCGGCTGTTGAGTCCATCATACCGGTTCCGGAGCACATGGATATGACCATCAATGCCAATTTTGACAAAATCCGGTACACCACGTATGATTTGAACAACCTGTCAGGTCAAATCGTTGTCGCGAACGAAGTGGCCAAAATTCAAGACTGCACCGCCGAAGTCATGGGAGGTCAGGTGGCCCTTTCCGGTGATTACAACACCCAAAACCAAGCCAAGCCAACCTTTAATATGGATATGGCCCTGCAGAACATGGGATTTCGTGACGCATTCGAAACTTTTGCTACGGCAAAAACTTTGGCGCCCATTATGCAGTACATCGACGGCAAGTTCAATACGACCCTCTCCATGAGCGGTCTATTGGGAAAGGATATGATGCCAGATTTTAACACCTTATCAGCCGCCGGATTTTTGGAAACCATCCAAGCCATTTTCAACAACTTCAAGCCAGTAAACATGCTGGGTGAAAAGTTGGGCATAGATTACCTGAAAAAAATGGAACTAACCAACACCAAAAACTGGTTTGAAATAAAAGACGGCAAAATCACAATAAAACCATTCAACGCACAATTTCGCGATGTATCCATGCTCATTGGTGGAACTTACGGCTTAAACACCGAAATGGACTGCCAGATCACAACCAAAATACCCCGTACTGCACTGGAAAAATCAGGACTCGGAACAGCAGCCAATACAGGACTGAGCCTGCTAAACAAAGAAGCCTCTAAAGTTGGTATCAACCTGGCCCAAGGCCCTTTCATCAACGTACGTTTTGACCTCACCGGTAGTATTGCCAACCCAAAAGTAGCCATGAAAATGCTCGCGTCTGACGGCCAAAGCAGCCTCAAAGATGCGGCAACCGAAACAGCCACCAACGTGGTCGAAAAAGCCAAAGACTCCCTTACCAACGTTGCCAACCGCGAACTCGACAAAGTCAAAGACAAGGCCAAAGCGGCAGCCGACAAAGCCGCCGACAGCCTCAAAACCTTGGCAGACAAAAAAATCAAAGAAGCCACCGACAAAATAACCCAAGAAGCCAAAGACAAACTCGGCAAAGCAGTGGGTGACAAAGTGGGTGACAAAATTGGCCAAAAAGCCGGCGAAGTACTCGGCGACAACGGCCAAAAGAAACTTGACGATGTAAAAGACAAATTGGATAAATGGGACCCATTCAAGAAGAAAAAGAAAGACAACTAACAAACAACAGCACCCTCAAGCCAATAAAAAAAGCCTCATAGAGTGCACCCACACCTATACGCTGTGGGCGTAACTGGTTTGATGGTACGCTGTGTGGGCCAGTCTAAAAAACACACCCCCACTGCGAGAAATAACGCAGCTTCGCGTAAAATAGCATTCCTACAATGACATCACCTCCTGTAAAAATACCCATTTGGAAAAAATGGCTCTCCCACTTAACCCCCATTACACTAGAAACCGCCGAATCCGAGCAAAACCCTGAATTGACCGTGTTGCTGAATCGTGGACGGGTGCAACTCCTCAGCAGTGGCGCGATATACTCATGGGACGACCTGTACAAGAATTTTCTTATCGCCTTTGACGCCCTCAACATAACCGATCGCCCCATCCAAGACGTGTTATTATTGGGCATGGGATTGGGTTCAGTGCCCTTCATGCTGGAAAAAGTATTTCACTGTGACTACCATTACACCGCAGTTGAATGGGATGAGACAGTGGCAGGCCTCGCTTTTAAGTACACCCTTTCGAGACTAGACAGCCCTGTGGATCTGTTGACTGCCGATGCAGAAGTATTTGTACAAATCTGTTCCGAGCAGTACGACCTACTCATTATTGATATTTTTGAAGACGACCTCACGCCACCTCAATTTTGCACCGAAGATTTTTTACACGATTGTAGGGAACTCCTTCGACCCGGTGGATTGTTGTTGTTCAACCGACTACACGGCGGAGATGTCTCCATTCATTCCATAACCGAGCGATATTTTGTTCAAACCTTCAAAAAAGTATTTCTGGAGGGTTGGTACATTGACACAAAGGGCAACTGGATATTGTGTGGTGAAGTTCCAAAAGACTAAATAGGTCGTAACTGGTTGGGTGACACGCTGTCTGGCCCAAAAAGGTCCATTTTTTCCATACTTCGCCCGTTTTTTGTCCGTAGCGCCCTGCTACGGCTTGTAAAATCCGCTTCGTCAAGCAAAAAAAAGTCATTTTTAGTCTCGGACGCGACCACGCCAACCAGTTACCCAGATTTAAACGATTGGCCATTGCTGCTTTTCCCGTTTCCGTTCAAATTTTACGAAATATCGTTTTTTTCGATACCGGAGGCGGCATACAGTTTAGCCCGAAAACGCTTAATTCACCGCCAGACTTTTTCCGTTTTTTGACCGTAGCGCGCTGATACGGCCACTAAAAACCCGCTTCATCAGGCAAAAAATGACCAGTTTTTTGTCACAGGCTCTACCACCCGAATTATTACCGTTTTTTCAAGCCATTCAAGCAGCAGCACGCCTGATGGTGGATACGTGTATTCTCTTGTAACATTCTTATATCATGCTCATCGATGAGCAGCGTTATGTAAACAATTATTTTACGGCATCACCTTTGGGTCATCAAAAGTCGAAAGCGCGTCAGCAACCCCAGTTTCTTGGAACAACTTGGCTGCGTTCAGATGACTAACATTGTAAAACCGTAAAATTATTGCATTATGAAAAATGTAAGCAAAACCGCCCTTGTATTTTCACTATTCTTGGGAACCGTTTTAGTGCTCTCCTACTGTCGTCAGGACGACCAGATTATTGGCACAGATTCCATTTCCACCAATGAACTGGTTTCCCAAAAGGTAACGACCGCCCCTTCCATTGATGGCACCATTGATGCCGTATGGGATCAGGCCACCAAACTCGATGTACAAACGGAAGTGCCCAACCCTGGCAATTATCTTTTTGCAAGTTATATCGGCACCCAGTACGAAGTGTCGATGCGTTCCCTGTATGACAACGAGAACATCTACTTTCTGATTGAGTGGAACGATCCAACCCAAAGTGTTGTTGACCGTCCCTGGTACTTCAATCCTACCACAAAGTTATGGGCAAGAGAAGCCAATCAGCCGGTGTTCAACACCTTTGGTTTGAAATCTCGGGAAGCATTCAACGAAGACAAATTCGCCATGTTGTGGAACATTTCTACCCAGGATTTCGCCACAAAAACATGTTATGCCAGTTGCCACATGAACGTACCATCCATCGATCCTTTGACTGGCAAATCACTTCCTGCCAAAGGAGGCAACCACTGGACGAACAACGAAGACGAACGCATTGATATGTGGCACTACCACCTAATGAAAGACCAGCCTTATGGTCAACTCTCCGATGAGTATCAAGACTGGAACCTCGGAGCCATCAACGGCAATGGTCGCAAAAGAGATACCCAAGTAGCCACCACAGATGGCGTGGTCACCAACACCCAAAACTTAACGATTACCGGAAAAACCACCACCATGGCGGTGCCAAAATGGGTCGTTCCAGATGCCGTTGGTCGCAATTTTATCTTGTTGGAAGAAACAACCAGTGGTATCGCAAAACTTGTAACTGCTGTTGACAGCAACGGCGTGCTCACCTACAATGGCGGACAAATAAACCCAAATATTGGAACAGATTATCAACAAATTGGCTCCGGTGATGGTCCAAAAGTAATTGCATCTGCTTTGATCTCTCCAATGACCGGTAATCGCGCCGATATCACCGCCAAGTCAATCCACAATGGTAAAGGATGGGTCATTGAAATCAAACGCGCGCTGAAAACGGGTGATACGGAGAATCAGGACGTTGACTTTTCCAGCTTGGAAGACCAACCATTTGGTATCGGTACTTTCGGACAAGCCGACATTGCCCACGCACTCAAGCCAAACCTGTTGTTGAAATTTAACAAATAGGCCAACTACTCTTCTTTTTGTTCATCTAAAATTAATGATCATGATTAAGACTAGAATAGTGCCTGCCATGGTACTCGTATTACTCGCGGTAACACTTACCCCAAGTTGTTTTAAAGGCACTACAGTGGACTTGAATTCAGACTTGGAGATAACCAGGGCGGTAAGTTTTGCCAACGATGTCAAGCCGTTGCTTCAGAAAAGTTGCAGTCTCAGTGGTTGCCACAGCGCGAATGGAATAGCACCTGACTTGAGCGCAGACCGAGCTTTTCTTTCGCTTACTACCAGTGATTACCTCGACATCAACAATCCGGAAAACAGTGAACTGTATGGATTTGTCAGCGGAAAACTAACCCCCGCCATGCCCATTGGGGGGCCGGATCCGGCGATTTCAGCGATGATACTCGCTTGGATAAAACAGGGTGCTCAAAACAATTAAAAAACTGCAACATGAAAAATTTGATTCACCATATCATACCATGGAAGACCAGCTTGGGCTTCCTGCTCATCCTATGCTTCGCGTCCGTCAACCTATCGGCGCAGGAAGAGGCCGGCACGGTCACAACTTCTGCTAAAAAGCCCGTCAGAAACACCTTTGAAAGTGTGTGGATCATGGACAACCAAACTGTCATGGTTCCTGTGAAAGGCACTTTAGAAATGGATATCCAACACAGATTCGGCACTGTCAACAACGGTTTTGACGATCTATGGGGTATTTATGCGCCCAGTAACATTCGTTTGGGCTTCAACTACGCGCCGATTTCTAAATTGTATGCCGGATTTGGACTTACCAAAGAGCACATGCAATGGGATTTTAACATCAAATATGCCATCCTCGAACAAATGAAAGGTGGTGGACTTCCGTTCAGCCTCACTTATTTTGGAAATATGGCTGTGGATGGCCGAGATAGTAAGTTTTTTGGTCGGAATACCGACCGACTTTCTTACTTCCACCAACTAATTATTGCCAGCAAGTTGATGGACAAACTTTCCGTTCAAGTATCGCCAAGTCTGTCGTATTTCAACAGTGTTGAAGGGTATATTGATGAAAATGACGTGGTTCAGAAAAAAATGGACAATGCCCACTTTGCCATCTCCTTCATGGGACGATACAAAATCAGTGAAAAAATGGCCATCATTGCCGGTGTTGACCAGCCCCTGACCGTTCATCCGACCAATAACCCTTACCCCAATGTTTGTTTTGGGCTGGACATTACCACGAGCGGGCACGCCTTCCAGGTATTTGCTGGAAATTATAGCAGCATTACCCCCCAGCGAAACCATGTTTTCAATCAAAACGACTACAAAAACGGGTATTTTTTGATTGGATTTAACATCAGCAGGTTGTGGAATTTATAATCTAATATAAAGATAAACAATCATTAACACGTTGTGATGTAGGGCACAGTGGCTTACATGAAGCCATTTGCTCTACATCACCTTATATATATAAAACATTGATCATTCATTTAATAACCATGGAAGAAAGCACTCAAAATAAAAATGTTTCCAGGCGTAATTTCCTTGAAACAGGCATTACGGGAGCCGCTGGTGTGGCTTTGGGGTTGGTGGTGGGAAATATGCTGCCAACAAACCAAGAAGCAGCGCCTGAAATGGTCAAAATGCTCACCGCAGACGGAAAATTGGTCCAAGTAGAAAAACGGTTGCTCCCTGAAACCTGCGGCAAGCCATTGGCCGTTTCCAACCAAGAACTCTTGGCCTGGATGGAAAAAGGTAAAAAGTAATGTAACTGGTTAGCGTGGTAGCGTCTGAGGCAAAAAGAGGCCATTTTTTGCCAGACGAAGCGGATTTTTATAGGCCGTAGCAGCGCTACGGTCAAAAAAATCCGCAAAGTATGGCGGAAAATAGGCCTTTTGGACCAGACAGCGTGCCACCTAACCAGTTACAATTTAGTAAACAGGCCCATTCACCGGAAAAATGATCCAATCATGAAAATAATAGCACCAAACAGTCGTCGGAATTTCCTGAAAACAGGCTTGGGCGTTGCAGCAGTGACCGCCACGGCAACGGCGCTCCACGCTTTCCAGCAGGAGGGCGTGCAAGAAAGCGGTGAAAAAGTAACCTTGCTTTCTCCAGATGGCGAACTGGTAGAAATTGACATGGCTTTTTTAAAACCCATACCGGAGGTCAACATTTCACCGGAGGCTTCCCGTATCGGTATTCCGGGCAGGCGTTTCGTAATGGTCATTGACCTCGCGCAATGTAAAAATCTTCGAAAGTGCCAC
>CAIZLM010000273.1 GCA_903933805.1 uncultured Bacteroidota bacterium
GTAAGTTATTGGCCTCTGGTCGGTATGCCAAGTTGAAAAAATACGGTCGCAACTACCGCCTGTGGGCCGAGGGGTTGAAAAACGCAGGTTATGCGACAGACAATACCTACGCTGAAAAGCTCATCGACATCATTGAAAGGTATGAACTGCACCAATTCGACCGGTAAAGCATTTGGTAAATCCAGCAATCTGCTGGATTTACCAAATGCGTACAAAAGCGTTTACTTTTCGGTACTGTCTCCGTTGATGAGGTTGCCAAAAAAAACGGCGTTGGCAAACAATCGGTTGGTACCATACCAAAATGCTCTAAAATTGGGGTCAATTGGAAAGCAGATCGCGCGGCCTTTGCCGATGCCATATACGATGGTTGCCACCGAATTGGGCGCCAATGGGGCAATTTTCGGGTGGACATACCCTGCCAGCAATGGTTTTGCTGTTAATGTAACAGGTGTTGAATAGGGGTTTTTTCCGGGTTTCATAAACAGGGTGTCACCCATGAAAACCGGCAAATGTTGTTTGCTGTATCCGAAACAGAGTGGGTGTGTAAGGTCCATTTTCGCTTCAAAGATTGCTCCTGGCATCGCAAATGCTCCTTTGTCTTCCTCCATGTTTTGATATGGGCGCTGCTGCAGGCTGTCATCGGCCCGTTTTCTAAGTTCAATAGGTGCTATTCCCGAGTTTTTTAGCCAGAGAATTGCTTTGCCTGTTGCGATGATGGTGCCGCCATCTTGGGCAAATTGCTTTACTTTTTCAATGGGCAGGCTGTTATAATTTCCATCGGGCAACACCAATACATTGTATTTTGTCAGATTAAGGGTGCTGAAACGATCCGTTTCTGTCATGGTCAGGGGCATTCCATACCGGGTGTCCAATTGGTGCCAAATTTCCCCGGCATCGGCAATGTTCACGCCCTCTCCTGTTAACATCACAATTTTTGGCAACCGTACCACTTGAAAATGGCTGCTACCCAAATCTGGACCGCTGGCGGTGAGCCCATTTTGAATGATTCCTACAGCCACGCCTGACTGGGCAAATCCACCCATCATGTTTGTCAGCGCGGTGAGGCCTATCGTTTGACGGTCTGCAGCGATCACCAACGTGCCTTGTCGGTACGTATGGCCATCAGCCTCAAAAGGCTGCATGGCGACCCTTACCCGCACCCCTGCCTGAAGCAATGCATACAGCACTTTTGGAACGTCATAGTCCTCAGGTTGAATCGTGTAAGCATACGGGACCTCCACGCCAACGAGGGATGGAGGTCGAAGTGATACCAACGAGAGCATTGGGCCATCACTGGAAGTCTTAAAGTCTTTGGTAGTGACGGGAGACCACTCCAATCCGAAAGCATCGGGCAGGGTCCAAGCAGAAATATCGTAGAATATACTGTCTTTAAAGGTCGTGGTACGTTCAAATATTGCCCGTACCAAGCGGTATTGCGCCTGCTCGGTGGGGATGAAAAACGCCTTGCCCGACTGAAATGTTTGGGTGCCCAGGGTGAGGTTGCCGCTCAGGTTCTGCACGTCGATGTGGTGATTTCCCAACAATTCGAGGAACAACCTTGCGGGCAACGTTCCATCCGCGAACACGTAGCCTTTGACATCTGATTTTCGAGCCTCTACCAGGGCTGATTTGTAAAAATCACGCAAATATTGGTTTAATTCCACCCGCATATCTCCAACGGCCTGCATCGTTGATAAGGAAGCCATGACCTGGTTTTTAATGGAATACGGGAATGTGAGCACCCCGTTTTCCGTGTCTTGGGCAGTGCCGCGGCTGCTTGCCTGTTCGAATAAAATACCGATGGAGCCTTGGGCGTCGGGATAGGTTGAGCCCTTACCGTAGTAGAAATCGTCGAAACTTTCGCCGGTGTAGAAAAGCACCTTGTTAGCGGACAATAATTTGGCATGATACGTGGCAATTTTTGCCGTCAGTTCCTGGTTTTTTTCCGGGGTTATGGGATTTGCTCTGCTTGGGACACCCGGTTGAAAAAAGAAAGTCGAATTAGAACCCATTTCGTGGTGATCCGTCAGCACATTCGGTTTCCAGTCTTGAAAAATCGCGACCCGACCTTTGGATTCGGGTTGTTGCATCACCAGCCAATCACGGTTGAGATCGAAACCGTAATGGTTGGTGCGCCCTCTGGGCCAGGGTTCGTTGTATTCATCTCCGGAAGGGTCGGTAGAAATGGTGTGTGATTTGTGGCTGTTGACCCAACTTGAAAATCGCTGCATACCATCCGGATTGAAACAAGGATCGAAGAGAACAACGGTGTTTTTGAGCAAATTGGTCACTTCCGGGCCTTCACCGGCAGCCAAGTAATAGGCAACAAGCAGGGCAGCGTTGCACCCACTTGCTTCATTGCCGTGAATGGAATAACCCATGTATTGGACGGCGGGCAATTTTTTTGGGTCAATGTTATCGCTGTTGTACGGGTCTGCCCATTTTTGTCGCAGCGACTTGATTTCATCCAAGTGGGCTAGGTTGCTGGGGTCTGAAATGGTTAAACAGATCAAAGGTCTGTTTTCATGGGATCGACCATATTCTTGCATGGTTATGCGATCACTGGCAGCATCCAACGCGCGCATGTAGCCCAACAATTGATCGTGTGTGGCGTGCCAGTCTCCCACATTGTATCCCAACCATGACGATGGTGTTGGGATATTACTGTTGTAGGGCATCGATGGAAGGTAATATTCCAAGGAGTTATTTTGGGCAAAAACAAAAGCAGGGAAAAATAATGTGCATAGAAGGAAAGCAAGAATTCGCATAGAAAGTCAATTTTTTGGGAAAAGTACAGTGCTTTTTTAGATGCGCTGAATTATTTGTGCCAAAAAAGACGAAATATTCGGATTTACAGCATTGGCAGTGGTGAATACACGATATTTGTATAACCATTTCTTCTCTTGTATTTAAAAAAATTATTACATGAAGCAAATTTTTACACTCATCTTATTTGTGTTTTCACTTGGCGCACACGCTCAGACGGTTTTCGTCAAACAGGGCGCTACGGGTCTCAACAATGGTACTTCTTGGGCAAACGCCTACACTTCCTTGGATGCAGCGCTGAGTATTGGCGCTACCGGACAATCCATTTGGGTTGCCGCTGGTACGTATAAGCCGTCATTGCCAGCCCCCAACAATTCCTTCACGTTGTTTTCGGGTGTGAACTTGTATGGAGGATTTGCCGGAAACGAAACGGCTATCACGCAGCGGAACATCGCCGCCAACCCCACCATATTCAGTGGCGATATTTTGGGAGACGATATTACCGGCAATTTTGACCAAAATCGTGCAGACAATTCCCAGCACGTATTGATCGTCGTGGAACTCAATTCAGGCACCAGCAGTGAGATTGATGGTTGCACCATACGTGGAGGTCAAACATTGGTCGGTTCCACCAACGGCGATTTGACCCGCAGGGGTGGCGGTATCATCATCAATGCAAAGGCATCTTTGCGGAATTGTACTTTCAGTGACAACTTTGGCGAGTCAGGGGCTGCATTGGCTGCAATTGAGGCTTTGAGTGATGGCATTTTAATTGAAAACTGTCTTTTTCAGGGAAACAAAGCTGCCGAGGACGGTGTTTGCTTTTTAAGGAGTACCCCAACCGGCTTGATCAAAAATTGCATTTTTCGCAACAACAACACCAAGCGCGGTGCACTTTACCCGTCCAATTCAACCGATATGCGGATTGATGGTTGTCTCTTCGAAAGCAACACCGGGGTCAATTTTGGCGCAGGAATGTTTACTTGGCAGGCCACATTTACCCTCACCAACAGCATTTTTAGAAAAAACAAATCAGTCAACGCTGCCGGAATGTACATAGACGGTCGCGATGGCGATGATTTGGCGACCATCAAAAATTGTTTGTTTGAGAACGACACCGTGACCGATTTCGGTGGCGGCGGCATCTACGCTTGGCAGGCAACCATGGACATCAAGAACACCATTTTTCGCGACAACTACGCTCCGAATGCTGCCGGTATGTATTGTGATGGCCGCGAGTTCGACAGTTCCTTCAACATAGACAGTTGCACCTTTGAAGGTAATATCGCCACCAGTTATGGCTGTTCCTCCATTTGGAATGCCAAAACAAATTTTACCATTTCCAACTCCACGTTTAAAAACAACGTTGCACCGAGTTCAGGTCCAGCCTTGTACAACAGTGAATTAACCACTTTTGCGGTGAATAACTGTGTTTTTGAGGGGAATAAGGCCAATTATGCCGGTGCAGTGGCCAATTATGGCCTCGGTTGCATAGGCGAATACAACGGTTGCACTTTTGTCAACAACCAAGCCAACCAAGGTGGCGGTGCTGCCAGCAACGGATTCAAAGCCAATGTTACCTATAAAAACTGTGATTTTCTGGCAAATTTGGCCAGTTTTGGCGGTGCCATCTTTACCCAAAACGATACCACAGAATTGCATGTAGAGGGTTGTTACTTCAAGGAAAACAATACGACGGGTACTGGTGGTTGCATCATTGTGAACAACAATATTCCAACACAGATAAAAACCAGCACCTTCTACCAAAACATTGGTGCTACGGGTGGGGCCATCAGTGCTAACGGCGACAGTCTGATTACGATTGACAAATGCTCGTTTTTGGAGAATATTGCGACCACCCAAGGCGCTGCCATCAATTTTAACCATGTAAACAGCGTAGTGACAAACTGTCTTTTTGCAAAAAACATCAACACAGGCACTGGCGCCGGTGGTGGTATTTCGAGCAATGCTTCGGACGATGAACTGAGTCAGGTGAAAGCAGTAAACTGTACTTTTGCGGACAATATTGCGGCCATTGGAGCCGGGATTGCCCAATGGGAATCGGAATTTGGCAACTCAAAGTTGACCCTACTCAACTGCCTCCTCCAAAATCCTGACGGAGAAAACTATTCCATTGAAGAGGGAAATCCTGAAGTTTTTTCCTTGAATGGCAATCAAAGCAACGACCAATCACTGGAATTGTATTTAATGGGCAGCAAAGACCTCCACAATACCTTTAACAATTTTCAAGATCCAGACGCAAACAATTATGCTCATACGATTGGTTCACCGGCCAGTGACGGCGGTGTTACGGAAGGCGCGGCTTTTGACGACATACTGGGTATTCCCCGGTATGGAATTCCGGATGTTGGCTACCGTGAAGTAAAAGTCAGTGGTACCCATGCTGCCCCTTTTGCGGTCCAATCGCTCCAATGTACGCCCAATCCTGCTGCTGTTTCCACGGTGGTAACCCTTCAAAATGAACGGATTGGCCAAGTTCAGATCAGCATTTGGAATCAATCGGGCCAATTGGCTGCTCGTTACAGTGCAGAAAAAACGTCCAACGCGTTTTCGTACACCTTACCTGTTCAGTCGTTGGCTGCGGGTACGTACAACGTTCAGGTGCGATTGGGGGCCATGGTACACCAAGGGGTTTTTGTTAAACGCTAGACGGTAATGCTTGTGCAATTGTAACGGGTTGGGTTGTCGCGTGTGAGATAAAAAAGTATTTATTTTTTGTCTCACAAGTGACCACCCAACCCGTTGCTTATTTTGTTTGGCTTGGTCTCACTTCGATCTTGCTCGGCAAGGTGCGAGGGTTCATTTTCAGCAGATCTACTACCATCTGCCCCATGTCTTCTGGCTGAATTTTCCAGGCATCGGATGGATTGGGCACGTGGTTGTTGAAGTGCGTCGCCACAGACCCCGGCATGATTGTGGTGCATTTGATGCCTGCTTCTCTCAGGTCGAGCATAACCGCTTGGGTAAAGCCGACCAGCCCGAACTTGCTGGCGTTGTAAGCAGATCCGGCAGGGAAGAAATTTGTTCCGGCCAGACTTGCAATGCTGATAAAATAGCCTTTGGTAGTCATCAGTGCATCCAAAGCTGCTTTCAGGCTGTAGAAGACGCCGGTTAAGTTGGTGTCCAAGGTATCGTGCCACAGTTCAGGAGTCAGCGACATGATGGAACCGAAATGCCCTACTCCGGCATTGGCGATGAGTATATCCAGTTGGCCGAAGGTCTCAAGTGTTTTGGCGACGGCCATTTTTTGGGCGTCAAAATCTTTCACATCGGCCTCGATTCCGATAATTTTACCGGGTCCGACGTTGGTGAGTTGGGCAACTGCGGCATCGGCAGCATCTTGACGACGGCTGGTGATGGCAACATTTATGCCCTCTTTGAGCAGGCTTTCGGCAACACCGTAGCCAATGCCCTTGCTTCCCCCGGTGATCAGGGCTGTTTTTCCATTAAGTGTGTTCATCATGGCAGTAAAACGATGCAAGGAGACAATGGTTTAACAGAAGCTGGAGGAACAGGGTTTTTCTTGTACGCGACTACGCTAACCAACTACAAAAAGGAACCCTCAGACGCGACCACGCTAACCAGTTACAAATAATTAATATCGAAAACCGCCATTTGATAAAATATTAGCCATCAATTGAACGCCATGAAAAACATTTATAACTTGCACCTAAATAAAATCAGTGGTGCCCAAACACTGTCATGAACGATGGCTGTGTTCGTTCCGCTGAAAAATGATCGTATCCAGTTGTTTCCTTGGCAGATGCTTTCCAACATGACAAACAAATCAATTCCGAATTTGCCCGGATTAACCAACGAAAAGTTGTTAAAATCGCTGGTGGAGAACAGGACAGTCTATAATTTGGAAAACTGCGAACTCAATTTGTTTGAGACCTACCAAAAAGCGGAATTGGTACCGTTACAATTCAACGATTTGGTCGTGACCAGTATGCTGAAAGGCAAAAAAGTCATGCATCTGTTAAACAAAGATGTTTTTGACTACTATCCGGGTGAATCGGTGATCATACCGCCCAATGTTGAAATGAAAATCGACTTTCCTGAAGCATCGTTTGACAATCCAACACAATGCCTGGCCCTGGCCATTGACAACAAAAAAATCGTAGATACCCTGCATTTCTTAAACGAAAAATATCCAAAGGAAGGGCAAAACAACTTTTGGCAACTGGATGATACCAATTTTTACTTTGAAAACAACGAAGAACTGTCCAATGTGATCAGTAAAATCATTGGTGTTTGCCAGAGTTCATCCGTTTTTAAAGATACCCTTGCTGATCTGGCCTTGCAGGAGCTGTTGGTAAAAATCGTTCAATCGCAAACCCTAAAAGGCGCTACCGAAGGGAATGTGAGCGTAAAAAACCCTATTTTGTTGTATATTTTACAGACAATTCGGGACAATATTTCCAACAAAATTGAATTAAAAACCATTGCAAAAAAAGCAGGGTTAAGTACCTCCTCTTTATACCGTTTGTTCAAGCATGAATTGGGCGTCAGTCCGGTTGAATTTATTATGCTCGAAAAAATAAAACTGGCCAAAAGATATCTAACGGACAAGGATGTTTACATTAAAAACGTTTCGTACCAAGCTGGTTTTGAAGACAGCAATTATTTTATTCGATTGTTTAAGCATTATGAAGGTATTACGCCCAAGCAATACCAACAGTTACTGCACAAAAAATAAAGGTAACTGGTTAGCGTGGTCGCGTCTGATAGGTACGGCATATACGTCCAAGCAAGCGTTTGTGGTGTTTTCACCAAGTGCCGCTATTCTTCTAAGAATGCAAGTGGCGTCAAATTGGTCAATTCCGCTTCGGTAAACATTCTTGACTGTGTGAGAAAGCGCAATCCCATGGGTATTTCCAGCGAAAAACTAGAACCCCGCCCTTTTGAGATGTGTATGTTCAATTGGGTGTATTGCCAGTATTCAAATTGGTCTTTGCTCATCCAAAATTCACAGTCTGCAATAGTACCGATACAAACATCGCTATTACCAATAATAAAATCGCCTTTTTCAAAGCACATGGGTTGGGAGCCATCGCAACAACCGCCACTTTGATGAAACATTAACGCACCAAATCTTTTTTTCAAGTCGTTCACCACGTCAATGGCTTCAGGGCTAATCGTAACCCGTGGGGTCATAATATTATGTTGTACAGACAAAGTAGGTTAATTTTAATAGTAAGTAACTGGTTGGGTGGCACGCTGCCTGGCCCAAAGAGGCCCATTTTCCGTCCTACTTCGCCTATTTTTTTGACCGTAGCGCTGCTACGGCCTACAAAAATCCGCTTCGTCTGGCAAAAAATGGCCTCTTTTTTGTCTCAGACGCGACCACGCTAACCAGTTACAAAAGTAAAGGTAATTGGTTAGCGTGGCCGCGTTAAGTCGGCGATAGCCGACCAGGTATAGTTGGATATTTTTATTTATTTGAATGATTATCAATTATTTGCGCAATGTCTTGATCGCTTTTTTTGGAGATTTTCGCAATTTGTTGAATGTTAAAAC
>CAIZLM010000274.1 GCA_903933805.1 uncultured Bacteroidota bacterium
AATAGTTATGATGGCCCCCGCATGGCGAGGACAAAAAACAACCTTTCAGCACGTCGCTATCGGAAACCACCTGGGCGCCATGTTCAAAGCATAAATCTGCCAAGCGCGTCCGACTGTTACACCATTTTACTTAAAGCAAGCGCGGATGCCTAGCCAACCGGTACAAATACTGTCTCGTTCCAGCGGAAGCTAAACGCTAAATTTTGGCGCACTGCTACATCTCATGCAGTTGTTTGACTTGTTCTTCGTCGAGTACGGTATCGAAAATGTAAAGTTCGTCAATGGCGCCTGTCCAAGTGCTTAAAGTGCCTGTGGTGATACCACCGCCGTCAAGTTCAAATAAATAGCCGGGTGCGGAAATTTCTCCTTTGTGTATGGTTGAAGCCACGAGTTTCCCATTTATGTAGGCTTTTATGGTCTTTCCGTCGTAAGTGCCAACCAAATGGGTCCACATATCAAGTTCAAATGAACCTTTTGCACTTTTTGTTTCCGGTATGGAGATGCCTATGCCGGCTGTGCCATGCGACGTGAAAATTGAAAAGTCACTACTCCGTATAAAATGCCATGTGCTTCCATTTCCACTCGTCTTAAACCATACTGCAACACTTATATTCTGACTATTTTTAAAAGTTAGTTTGTCGAATTTGATATTCGGACAATTTCCGTCCAAGATAAGTGCCTCCCCATTTACACCTGGAACATAGGAAGATGCAGCACATGAATCGATTGCAGTTACATACTTACTGGAATCACTCAAGTTTCCGTTGAAAGATAAGTAGGTAATGAATCCTGACTCCAATGGGTTAAATTTATTTTCGTCATCCTTGCAAGCCTGCAACAGGGAAAGGAAGGCGATTGCTGCTACACAAGCTTTAGTCATATTATTTTTTATATTTATATGTTTTATTTTTTAGAAACTGGTTAGCGTGGTCGCGTCTGAGACAAAAAAGTGGTCCTTTTTGGGCCAGACAGCGTGCCACCTAACCAGTTACCATTTTTATAGTTACTGAGAACGTACATGTTTAGGCGAGAATTGAGCTTCCCCCCATTATTCGACCAGCAAGATAGCTAAATTAAGCAGTCATTATTCGATCAAAAATCATTCAGTTAATCGTGCTGGGGGGCAGGAATAACCGACCCCTATTGAATTGGGGTTGGGCATATCCGGTAATTTCGCTGTGTGCAATGGGTGTTTTCACGATCCACGCATTAACAACTGACAATTAACAATTACGCTGCTCTTGCTCGGGCGGGCTGCTGCCTAGACTTAATTCCCCAAGCCTAGCCTCTCAAATCAGGCCCAGGCAGGGCGCATTGGCTTGGTTTGAGAGCCTTTGGCCTTGGTTGGGAAGACCAAGAAAGGCTCCAAAACATATTCATATAGAATGGTTTTTATCATGATGGTTGAGGAGTGATCTACAGATGCGGTTACTTGCATCTCCATTACCATAAAGTGCTTCCCCCGTTTTAAAGGTTTGTTTTAAAAAAAAATGTACAGCGTCTTGAATGTCTGATGATTTCGTTGAAGACAACCTGTTATACCCATGCTCAACCAACTCTACCCATTCTGTCTGATCCCGAACCGTCACACAAAAACGTTTGAAAAAATACGCCTCCTTCTGAAGCCCGCCGCTGTCTGTAACAACCAAACGACATCCATTGATGAGTTGTATCATGTCAAAATAACCCACAGGATCAACCAGTTTTACCCTTGGGGAAATTGACAAGTTGGACAGGAGGTGTTTCGTCCTTGGATGGACCGGAAAAACAACATCAAAGTCTTTCGATAATTTGTTGATCGCTTCTACTATTTCAGCCAAACGTTGCGGATGATCGGTATTTTCAGCTCGGTGGATGGTCACAAGCAAAAACTGATCTTGATTCAAATCCATATCACGAAGGATGGATGATTTTTGCGAGGATATCGGAAGATAATACATGGCGGCATCCAGCATCACATCACCCACTTGTTCAATGCTGCAAGGATATTGTCTGAATCCTTCTGCTTCCAAATTTATAACGGCTGTATCGGTTGGACAATACAAAAAGTCGCTGATCCTATCCGTCAATATACGGTTGACTTCTTCTGGCATGCGCATATTAAAACTCCGTAGGCCTGCTTCTACATGCGCTATTTTGATGTGATGTTTTTTTGCCGCCAAGGCACCTGCCAAGGTAGAATTGGTATCACCAAATACCAGTACGACATCCGGTTTTTCCTGGAGCAGTACTTTTTCTATTTCCTCCAACATTCTACCCGTCATGGCGCCGTGGGAAAGGCTGTTGACATGCAGGTGATAATTTGGTTTGGGAATGCCCATCTCATCAAAGAAAATATCGAACATATTGGCATCAAAGTGTTGGCCAGTATGCACAATAGTTTCTTGAATGTTATCAAATTGACGGATAGCCCTCGATATAGCTGCCGCTTTGATAAATTGAGGTCGAGCGCCAATGATGGTTAGAATATGCAGCACACTTTTTTCATTAAGTTTATCACAGCTTTATATGTTCTATTTTTAAAAACTTGTAACTGGTTAGCGTGGTCGCGTCCGAGACAAAAAATGGTCCTTTTTGGGCCAGACAGCGTGCCACCTAACCAGTTACAAAAACTTAAGCACTGAACCCAAAACTGTGTAAATATGTTTTAACGAACAAATCTGGTTTCTGGAATTATCGAACGATATTAAGGTGTTGTAACGAGTTGGCGCCATTTATTTTAAAAATGGAACTGCTGCAAAAAACATAAATTTGCGCTGTAATTAAACTACCCAACGACCTGTCAAGTTGCCACCGGACCATCTTGGAATTGGCTTCGGCGATTGAGGTGATTACGCCTCAAATTGCAGGGTTTTTTCAATAAACCGAAGCACAACGGGGTCAAATTTCCCTTTTGGAGATGCGCGTGAAAGAATTGTCGTCACCAATTAAACAAAATAGCCGCAACGCAAGTCGGCCTTGCGATCTACATAGGGCCCCGTCCAAAAGCAACTATAATACCGTTTCAATGGTCACTTTTTTGTCTCAGACGCGACCACGCTAACCAGTTACTAACGTACGCTCCGTCAGTGTCGATATCTATCGTTTACAAACCAGACATGCCCTTAACCATTAACATCTTGTCGTTCATTCAAAATACTTACTTTGAAAAATAACCCATTAGTACCTTCTATTGTCGCAAAAACTGTCCACAGGATCAAGGCGGCACTCTTGCATTTTAAAAAACCATCCGTCCTTTGTATCATGACAATTTACAATGAGATGGAGTATTTGCCCTATAAATTGAAATTTTGTCAGGAAAACAACATCGATCTGTATATCATCGATAATATATCGGATGATGGAAGTTGGGAGTGGTTACAAGAACACAAGGTTCCGTCCCACAGATTTGACACTGGTGGGGTGTTTTTTTTGGGAAAATTACAACAAGAGATTATACGAACGATCCATACCATCAAGCCCGACTGGGTGATTTACAATGGGTGTGATTTGTTTATTTCGGCGAATAAAAAATTACGGGATGAAATAGCTGCAGCAGATAAGGGTGGTTACAATACCGTCACAATAGATGTTCTACATTTCTGCAATACTGGTGAGCAATTCAATAAAAATCCCTTTGAAACGTATTTTTATTATAGATTCAGAAGTAATGTAGTAAAACTGATACACAAATATGATGCTGATGTTGCCTATCTTGCAGATATCGTCACGGTATCGAATGAAAAATCAATTCATATAGAAGGTTGCATGTTGAATTATGGGGGGACCAAGTCAAAAGAAAACAGAAGCGAAATATTGGAGCGAAGGAAGAAGGCCTGGGCGCAAGGGGAACCGCTTGGTCATGGCACGCATTATTTGGTCGGTAATGAGAAAAATTGGGTTTGGGAAAAGGAAACGCTGACGGATATTAGGGGTACAAAATATAACAAGTACGTCCATAAATTAATCGCGATGTTCAGTTGACACAGCGTAGCGTCATCGCAAAGGTAGTGTCACGTACTATTCATGGCTGTAACCGGTTAGGAGGTCGCGTCTGAAAAAAAATGGCAGTTGTTTGCCAGACAAATCGGATTTTTACAGACCGAAGGAGCCCTACCTTCAAAAAAACAGGCGAAATATCGCAAAAAAACGAACTTTTTGGGCCGTAAAGCGCGCCACCTTACCAGTTAACTACCGTAATGAACTCATTTATATGGCAATTCCAAAAACGATATACCAAACTTTTAAACATAAAAAGCTGCCGCTTCTGACCCAATGGCATATTTATCAATTACGAAGAAGAAATCCTGAATATGACTATCAATTTTACGATGATGAAAGAATATCGTCTTTTATCCGCCAGGAATTTGGACCAGATGTTTTCAATTTATACCAGCGTATAACGATTGGAGCGTCAAAGGCAGATTTTTTTCGTTATGCAATTTTATATAAAAAAGGTGGAATTTACTTGGATATTGATAGTTTAATTGTAACAAAACTTGATGATTTTATCTTGCCAACAGATACAGCGATTATTTCTTATGAAAATAATTTGAAATATTATGTACAATGGGCACTCTTTTTTGAAGCCGGTCATCCATTTCTATTGAAGACATTGGAGGTGGTTTTAGATAATCTTAGAGAAAATAGATTTCCAAATGATGTTCACCAAATGACTGGGCCCTCAGCCTTTTCAAAGGCTATCAGTGCGTGTATTCATACATCATCAGCTATTGGTTATAGACAATTGGGGGTTGATTACGATGGTAAATGTAGATTTCACCATAGATTCAGCAAATTCTTTTTATACGGCTTGCGCAGAAAAAATCATTGGAAAAAACAGCAAATTGCGAAGCCTATTATGAATGTGCCCGAGTAAAAACCTATTGACTGGACACGGCACTAGTGCCGTGTCCAGCCAATATCCCAGTTACTTTTTCTCAATGCACCAGCACCCGGCTTGTTTTTCGCTTTGTTGCGCCTGTTATTTCCAGGCAGTAAACCCCTTTGGGCAATCCATGTAGGTTCAGGCGGTGTTGTTTTTCAGTGGCTCCCCAGGTTTCTTCCAGGAGGGTTTGTCCGAGGGTTCCGATCAGGCGTAGGGTGGCATTTTCCGTACATTGGTCGGGACGTGTCACGTTTAAAAAGGTGTTTGCCGGGTTGGGCCACACGTGGAATTGGCCTGGTTCCGGCGCATGGGTGGCTGTTTGGTCTGCCAGGATGATTTGCTCAGTGTCGTCATGACAGCCGTAAGGAGTTGATATAGAAAGCTTTACGGTATAGGAGCCGTTTTCGGCGTACAGGTGCTGTGGAGCTGCCACGTTCGAGGTGCCGCCATCGCCAAAATCCCAAGCGTATAGGTATCCGGAGGGTGCCGAAAATTGCCAGGTATTTCCAGTCAAGGGGCTGGCTGTAAAGCTTGCCTGGAGGAGGGGCAGGTGTTGAGAGATGGCCATATCGAGCCACTGTAATCGTGCGGTGAGCCAGTTTTTCATTTTGTTGATTTCGCCGGAATAGGTGGTGGGCAGCGGACCGGGATTGGGCCAAACGTATTTGCCAAGAATGGGCCACATTTTAAAATTTCGGTCCTTGGCCTCGTTGAGTACTGTTGCCATGGAATCGATGATCCCGAAGATATGGGTGGTGTTCAGGGTATTGCCGCTGTTTCGCAGGTCGCGCCATCGGCAGGCGAGGTTTTGGGCGAAAAGCGTGTCGGATGCGAGGCGTTCCCACCAGAAAGGAACTCCGGCATTTCCACAGATATAATTGAGGTTGTAGGCCCAACCGGAAACCTGGTAATTCTCACAGTAATCGGCATTGTACCAGGCGAGGTCGTAGTCCCAGGGCGCCCCCATGGTCAGTTTTCCTCCTTTATCCGCTCGGTTTTTATGGAAGTACGTACTCAGGCGATACCCATCGACATTTTTGCTTATTTCATTGAGGATTAGATAGTCCATGAATGATTTTTCATCGCCAAAACGCCGCCAGCCGAGGCTTGGATGCTGGAAGTTGGTGCCGTGTAGGGCCACTTCAAAACTGTCCACATAGGATTTGATGTAGCTTCGTTGCGTGGGGTGCATTTCTTCCCAGCGTGGGTATTCGAGTTGAAAATACGTGAAGACCGTTGGGCTGTTGGGTTGTGTATAGGGAGAGTTCCAGCCGGGGGAAGTATTGCGGTCGATGCGCACGATATATCCTCCTGTACGGTCGATGCCTGTGGTATCTTGTGGGGCTAGTTTGGCGATGTCCACGCGGTCTTTCCCCCTTTTGATGAGTTCTGTGAGGATATAAATGCCTTGGTAGGTGTTGTCCAGCACCAGTTCGCAGAATCGGGTTCGGGTGGCGTAGTGGTCCAGTTGTCGGAACACCTCGTACGCGAGCGCGTTGCGCAGGAGTGTTTTGTCGGAGAAATTGGCCTGCAGTGCGAAGTCGCTGTTTTCGGGCAACCCCAACAGTGGGACGTCGAGGTCGTTTCCCGACGTATCGCGCACCTCGATGGCGTAAGATTTTTTGGGAAAACCCTGGGAGCTGACCCCGCGCACTTCGATTCCGATTTTGCCTTCAAAGGCGAAGTTGTTTTGGTAGAGGTAATTGCGCAGGCCTGCACCATTGTCTATGACCTGAATGGCAGCATTTATTTTGGGCTCATTGGGGATGAATTGCCCGGCTGTATTGATTTTCACGATGGGCAGATCGCTGGATTGAAATGGGAATTGTTTGCAAGGTTGGTTGCCGAAAGTGATTTTCCAGAGTCCCAGGTTGCCTGCGTCTGAGAATGCGTAGGTATCCAGGATGTGCAGTTTCCACACGCCATTTGGATTCATGGCCTTGTTGTTGAGGGTGCCCATGTCGCCAAAAGGTCTAAAAGTGCCGGTGAAAGGGTAGGTTTGTTGGAAGATAGAATTGGTGGCGTTGCTGTTCAGGCAGGTGTTTACAAAGCCATTGGCATCACCGCCGATGTCGGAAAACAGCGGCAACACAGTACCATCGGGCGCTATGAGGGAGACCTCCAAGTCGCCCACCCAGGCGTGGGTAATGTTGACGCACACGCTTTGAAGGCCAAAATTCAGGGTATCCAGGACATTGGGCAATCCGCTTACCGCCAATTCATACGCGATGGCATTGCCATTGTCGGGAATATTGCCACCTACTCCGTAGAAGGTTTGAGCGTTGGATGTGTTGGCACACAGCAATAGGGTGAAAGCAATCAGAAAGTGGCGCATGGTCATTGCAGCGTTGTAAAAAGGAGATTGTTATGGTGTGTCAGCGGCGGATGGGGTGGTTGTGGGCAATGGTGGCATCAGGATGGATCATCGAGGCCTTCCTCGTTGGTGCGTGGGGGGGTATCTGCCAGACTGCGATCGCGGTGCATTTTACACCAGGTACAATCGTCTTGTCCACATCCGGTACTGAATTCGCGGTGTTGAATTTTGGCGTAGGTATCTTTGATGAGGGTTCCAACGAAGGCAATTTCTTCGGGAGAAAAGCTGATTTCAGTGATGGGGAAACTGCCTTTATTGTCGGGTTCGAGCCAAGAAACTGCTGTTTTGTCAACATTTTCAGGGTAAATACGGGCGTTTTCCAACAATATATGGTAGAAGGCCAATTGTCGCCAGTAGTCGCTGCCCAGTGGTTGACGTTCACTGGGAGGGTTGGTTTTGGCGGTTTCCGGCTTACCGGTTTTGTAATCTAAGATGCGCAGGGCATTGTTGTCAATCCATTCAATTTTATCGAGTCTTCCTGTCAGCGGCACGCCTTCAAAGGTGACGTTATCAATTTGGCGTTCTACCACTGCGCGTTTTCGCCAATAGGGCACTTGTTCGAGGTGGATACGGCGCAGGTATTCTTTTCCCAGCGCCAATTTTTGGGTAAAACTGTGGTCAGAAAAATGGTGTTGCAGGTGGTCCATTTCACCGGAGAACATATTCCACAGTCGTTCGATGCTGGGCCAGGCGTACTGTTTTTCAGATTTCATGGCATCGAAAAAGTGGTGAAGGGCGCCGTGCATGGCTTTTCCGTATGCGGCGGCTTCGCTCATGGCGCCAGGCACTTTGAGCATATCTTCATACCAAAAAGCGAGTGGACAACGGAGGTAGCGGTTGAGCGCGTTGATGCTCATCGAAAACTGCTCCAGGAGGGAATCTACCAAGGCTGCTTCCGGCAGCGCAATGATCGTTTTGGGGGCATCGATCAGCAGCATTGTTTGCGTTTCTACAAGTCGGTCTGTGGATACGGTGATGTTGTTTATGGGCAGTAAGGTTTCATCGACAAACTGACTTTGCAATATTGATCTCTTTTTTTCGCCATCTTCTTGTTGGGCGTAGGAGATGTACAGGCCCCGTTTGGCCCGGGTCATGGCGACATAGAACAGACGTCTTCGCGCTTCGAGGGCATCTTCTTCACCGGAGAGGGTGAGGGTGGGGGGGAGTGTAAATTGATTTCTGCGGTTTCCGCTGCTGTTTTCCCAAGCGTCTTCTACGCAATCGAACAGAAATACATGTTCAAATTCGAGTCCTTTGGCCGCGTGGGCGGTGAGTAATTGTACCCCGGGATCTGTTTCCACCAGTTCTCGGAGGGGCAGGGTGAGGTTGTTGTGCTCCATGCTGTCAAGCATACGGAGGAAGTAGCTCAAATCCGGTTCGTCATAATTGCGTGTGACGCGCCGGTTTTTTTCCGGTGGCGGTATGGCATTCAGGAAGGTGTGAAGCACTTGTAAGTTCCATACTTTATTATCGTGTTGAAGTGCCCAGTTGAGCAAGCCTGTTTGGTTGAACAAACGCTCGATGAGTTGCGGGAGGGGCAGGTTGGCGGCTGCGGCAACCCATTGGTTGAGCAGTCGTCCGATGGAGGTCAGTTTGTGGGGTTCGGCGAGCGGCAAGGACAGCAGCAGGCTTTCGTCGGCGAGCATCGTTCTCCAAGTAAGGGAATGTTGTCGGGGTGAATGGGCTGTTGTGCTGTCTGTCGCGTCGTCTTGAATGGACGCTCGCCGCTGCTCGGATCCTTTCGCTGCGATGATGGCTAGGTCCAACGTATTAAGGTTGAAAAAATCGGCGTGCAGCAACCGGAACAGCCGGTGTTCGCCGGAGAAAGGCTGTAGCAGTTCGTCTTGCAGATAGCGCAGTAGTTCCCGGAAGTGTACGATGGTGGGCACTTCTAAGATATTGACGGGGCGTTTTGTTTGAAAAGGAATGCCCTTTTTGCCTAGGAGCGATTGTAATGGAAGT
>CAIZLM010000275.1 GCA_903933805.1 uncultured Bacteroidota bacterium
AAAAATTAAGGTTCAAACTGGTGTCTTGGTACTGCTCCACCCCCACGGATAGGAGAAAAAGTTCGGGTTTTTGAATTTGGGCTTTTGCAACACTACAAACATGAAAGACCAAAATTGGGTACGCCAGATGTCGAATATGCCATGACATATATGCCTGTAATAAAATTGGTTAACGGAGGTTAAGGACTGTACACAACCGACAACGGGATTATAAGGCATAACGAAACTGATTATATGGGCAAAAACACTCCACGGTGGCATTGGATCGAAAAGACCGAGAAACGGATGATCTTCCAGACATACACGACAAATGGGGCGCCTCGGCGTTCCTGGACGCCCCAAGTAATATCGCGGTGTTGTAACTTGTTGGGTGGCACGCTGTCTGGGCCGAAACGACCCGTTTTTCGCCATTTTTTGCGCATTTTTTTGACCGTAGCGGCTGCTACGACTTACAAAAACCCGCTTTTTCAGGCAAAAAATAGCCACTTATTTGTCTCAGACGCGACCAACCAACCAGTTACACTGTATTACGAAGTGTTACGACCACTTCACGTGTTTGATATGGAGACCCCGGTATTCCTGGATACCCCAGATTATATCAATGCTACTTCACTTGTACCATCTTTCTCGTTGCCGAGTCCGTCACCGTTTCCAACGTGTAGTACATGACACCGCTGGTTTTCAGCAAAGCACGATCCAACACCATCGCGTTGTACCCCTTTGCACAATCACCTTTCTGCGTGAACACCACCCTGCCAGATGCATCGTACACCGTCAACGTGGCGGCAGCGGCAGCCGGCAACTGAAAACTGATCACCGTTTTGTCTTCAAACGGGTTGGGCTCGTTCTGATACAGTTCAAAGCTGGCGCCTCCTGTGGTGTTTTCACCACGCTGTAGGGCCTCCGTTGCCGGATAATATGCAAGCTCCACCGGCTCCGAACGGTAATCCGTGTGCCAGGCTGATGCCTCCATGTCTTTCTGACTGATGCTCAATACCTCGGACAAAGAATACCCGCCTTGTAATACCCGGAAGCGCAAATTGAATATGTCATGAATGCCAGATTTCGTCTCAGCTTCCGCAACAGCCCAAACCATCCGCAAACGACCCTCCGACAAATCCCAGGTGCCAAAGTTTCCAGCCTGTAACGGCATGTTCGCTGAGGGCAAAACGGCATCCAACGACATCACTTCCGGGTTGAACCAAAAACATGCCTGCAAGGCCACCAAATCTTCAAAATGCTCGCAGCGGAATGGTATTTCAACGACACTGTCCGCTAAGAGCACAAGGTCGGGCGCCTGAAATACCACGGGAACCGGTGGCGGTGGCTTCAAAGCCGGATTGAAATAGGGTGACACCAAATCGCCCATTTTAATGGCTGTAAAATTCTGATCTGCCTGACAGGTGGTGATACCCGTAAAGGTGATTTTCTCAGGAAAATCCCAAAAAACGCCTGTGCCGTATGGCGTCGGAAATAGGTGCGCTGCGGGTACAAATCGCCATGATTTCTTGAACTGAATCAACGCAATGGGGTTGTTCAACAGCCCTTGTTTGATGAATGCTACGTCGAGGGTATTGAGTATTTTGTTGTTGTCAACATCTCCAGCAATATACTCGTACGGACTGGTGAATAAGCCGGTACCACTGACTAACTGTGCCAATCTCGACACATCTAGCGCTGTAACACCATTGAATTTGCCAGTCGTCTTGGTCGGCGTCACCGTGTAGTTGCTGCCGGAAATATTAAAGGAGTACTGACCATCCAACAAGGTGGTAACAGTGCCAGTGCCGTCACCGGCCAGAGCCACCGATGTATTGATGATGCCCACGGTAGGATCCGTTCTCCAGCCAATTTTACCGTATATTTTCGGCATTCCAGCACTCAAGGTCACTTCCAGCACGTTGCTTTCCACCGCGCCCGTCCAGTCGGCGGAGCAGCTTACCCGCGCCAAGCGCTTGTACCAAGTTGTCGTCGTCAACGTGCCTGCATCGTAAGACGCAGCATTGCTCGACGCTATGTCGCTGAAGCCCGTGCTGCTGCTCGTGGTGGAAGATTGCCATTTGTACTCGATGGTGCCTGTTTCTCCACTGGCAGCGCTGGTGCTCGAGAACGATGTAGGATCAAATGGTGCTGTGCAATTTTGTGGGGCAGCGATCACGCCCGCGCTCGTTGGGTTCACGCAGGGCAAGCCCACCGTTACTTCCAGCACGTTGCTTGCCACCGCACCCGTCCAGTCCGGGGAACAGCTGACCCGCGCCAAGCGTCTGTACCAAGTCGTCAGTGTCAAAGAACCTGCATCGTAGGTCGCAGCATTGCTCGACGCTATGTCGCTGAAACCCGTGCTGCTGCTCGTGGTGGATGATTGCCATTTGTATTCGATGGTGCCCGACTCCCCACTGGCAGCACTGCTGCTCGTGAAGGCCGCCGGATTAACCAGATAAACGCCGCTTTGTGCCGCAGCAATAACGCCAGCACTGGTCGGATTCACGCAGGGTGCGCTCACCGTCACTGCCAGCACGTTGCTTCTTACCGCCCCCGTCCAGTCCGCGGAACAACTGACCCGCGCCAAGCGTCTGTACCACGTCGTCGCCGTCAAAGCACCTGCATCGTAGGTCGCAGCATTGCTCGACGCTATGTCGCTGAAACCCGTGCTGCTGCTCGTGGTGGATGATTGCCATTTGTATTCGATGGTGCCCGTTTCGCCACTGGCAGCGCTGCTGCTCGTGAAGGGCGCAGGATTAAACGGAAAC
>CAIZLM010000276.1 GCA_903933805.1 uncultured Bacteroidota bacterium
ACGTAACTGGTTGGTTGGTCGCGTCTGAGACAAAAAAGTGGCCATTTTTTGCCAGACGAAGCGGATTTTTGCAGGCCGTAGCACCGCTACGGTCAATAAAATGTGCGAAACACCTCCAAAAATAGACTTTTGATGTCCAGAAAGCGCACGATCTTAGTTTTACAGCTAAACAAAGAGATGCCTTGAGATGTTTCAAAGTAATTGTTTGGGTACTCGCGGGTGAGGTCTGAAGGCGCCATTTTGCAGATTGTTATATGCCGTAGCAACTGGCTACTACGATCAAAAAATTGAGCGTCGTAGGACGGAAAACGGGTCTTTTTTGACCAGACAGCGTACTACCTAAACAGTTAAAATAAAAAATCGGATGTGCGTATGTTACAAAACAAAGTGCCGTTATCGCCGGTACAAAGGACTTTGCGCCTTGTTGGGCAGTATAGAAGTGAAATAAGGTATATATTATTGTACGCTGCGGTAGCGGGTTTGATCAACCTCTCCTTGCCTTTGGGTATTCAGGCCATTATTGGCCAAATAGCGGGTGGGTCCATCAATGCATCTTGGGGGGTATTGGTCTTTTTTGTCACCGTTGGCGCCTTGCTGGCCGGGGTGCTTCGACTGATGCAATTGTCGGTCATGGAGTATATGCAGCGCAGAATATTTACCGATTCTGCCATGGAATTTGCCGTTCGGATACCAAAACTAAATCTTGAAACACTGCACCAAGAGCACATCCCGGAACTGGCCAATCGATTTTTTGACACACTGACGCTGCAAAAGGGGCTTCCGAAACTACTCATTGAGGGTAGTACCGCGGTGCTTCAAATTGTTTTCAGCTTGTTGTTGCTGTCTTTTTACCACGGTTCATTTGTCACGTTTTCACTGTTGCTGCTGGGTATTTTGCTGCTATTCTTTTATTGGGCGGCACCTATGGGTATCCAAAGTAGCCTGAAAGAGTCAAAATACAAATACAAGTTGGCCTTTTGGTTGGAGGAATTGGGGCGAATGGCTGCGACGTTTAAACTTGCGGGAGAACAGTCGTTCACGCTTCGGCATACCGATGCCATTACAGTGGAATATCTCCATGCCCGTGCAAAGCACTGGCGTGTTTTGATGTCCAAATTGGTTGGCGGCATCGTCTTCCGGGTGATGGTGCTCAGCGGTTTTCTGATGCTTGGAAGTCTGTTGGTGGTTCAGAATGAACTCAACATTGGTCAATTTGTGGCGGCTGAAATTCTGGTGCTATTTGTCATTGAGTCTGTGGAGAAGTTGATTTTACTCCACGAGGTAGGGTATGACGTGCTGACCGCCACAGAAAAATTAGGGCAGGTGATTGATCTTCCGTTGGAGCGTGCTGGTGGTGTCCGCATGGAGGAGTTCAAGGCGCCGGGTCAGGCGTTGGAAGTGGAGATGAAACAACTGAGCTACCAATACCCCGATGCGGAATCGCCTGTTTTGAAAGATATATCCCTCAAAATCAGGGCAGGGGAGCGGGTCCTCATCGCTGGCTACAATGGATCTGGCAGGAGTACCCTCATGCAAATAATTTCAGTGCTCAAACGCAATTTTACGGGCGCGCTGCTCTTCAATGGCCTGCCCAAGGGCAACTTGGATTTGCGAAGTTTGCGCCGTTATATCGGCGATATTTCATCCCAAGAGGATATTTTCAAAGGCACGCTTCGCGACAATATTACCTTGGGTAATACGGCTGTTACCGTTCCGGATCTCCTGCGTATCGTCGATCAGGTTGGCTTGAGCGACTTTATCCGGGTGAGTACTGCGGGCATCGATACGGATCTGCTTCCGAGTGGTAAAAATATTACCGACAGTGTTGCGTCAAAAATTCTCATTGCCCGTGCGGTGGTTGGTCGCCCGGGTTTGTTGTCGCTGGAGGACCCATTGGCCAAACTTAATCCCCGAGACCGGGTGCAAATCGCACATTATCTGACCGACCCGAGCCACCCCTGGACGATGGTGTGCGCGAGCGACGACCCGCTGTTGGCGTCACTTTGCGACCGGGTATTGGTGTTGGAAGCAGGTGCAATCGTGTTTGATGGTACGTATGCAGGGGTGCAACAAACGGTTCATTTCAACAAGGTATTTCACACGACCAACATGCTCTAAGTTGCCAATCCGTACATCTTTGAAGCCTTTCCCCATTTGTTATTAGATGCTCAACCAATCAAATGCTCAATATCTCAGACAATTATTCGCATGATTCCGGTGATATTCGCACCTTGGATGCCTACAAGATCACCAAAATGCCACGCTGGCACCTGTCTTTCAGGCGCTTGTTGCTGTTGCTTTTTGTCGTCTTTGTACTTTTTATGATGCTACCCTGGACGCAAAATGTTCGAGCCGACGGTCGCGTGACCACCCTCAGACCGGAGCAACGCCCACAAACCATTCACGCCACCATTTCCGGGCGAATTGAACATTGGTATGTGGTGGAAGGTCAGGCGGTAAAACGTGGTGATACGATTCTCTACCTGTCGGAGGTGAAATCAGACTATTTTGACCCTCAATTGGTGGACCGGATGGGCGATCAAGTATCCGCAAAACAAGGCTCCATAGCATCTTACAACCAAAAAGCAGGTGCTTTGGGCGATCAGGTATCCGCCATTCAACGGGAACTTACGAGCAAGACAAACCTGCTTTTCCAAAAAATGCAGCAGACGAGGCTGAAATTAGAAAGCGATAGCATCAAAGTTGTGCAGGCCAACATTGACCTGGAAGTAGCGAAACGTCAATACGAGGGCACCAAAAACCTGTACGACAAGGGCCTCAAATCGCTGACAGAATTGGAGGAAAAACGACTAAAAAAGCAAGAAACGGAAACTAAAATCGTCGCTGCTGAAAACCAAGTGGCTTCAGACCGGAATGACCTGGAAATCTATCGCAATGAATTAACGTTGGCGCAGCATGAAACTGCGAATAAAATAGCCAAGTCACAGAGCGAGCAATTCAGTACTATGGGTGAAAAATTCAATGCCCAGGCATCGGTCAGTAAGCTGCAAACGGAACGGGAGAATTACGCCCGCAGGGCTTCCTTTTATTATATTTTAGCTCCTCAGGATGGCTTTATCGTAAAAACAATGACGCCGGGGATCGGTGAAATCGTCAAAGAGGGTACGCCTGTGGTGAGTATTCAACCTGCCCATTATCAGCTGGCGGTGGAGTTATACCTCAAGCCGGTAGATGTGCCGCTGGTGGCCGTTGGCAACAAGTTTCGATTTGTTTTTGATGGATGGCCTTCTTTTTTCTTCCATGGATGGCCGGGTGTGTCCTTGGGTACCTTCGGCGGTAAGGTGGTGGCCATTGATCGAAATATCAGTGCCAATGGCAAGTTTCGCATGCTGGTATCACCGGACCCGGATGATCATCCATGGCCCACAGCCCTGCTGCCTGGTGGTGGGGCACATGGTGTTGCACAGCTCAACAATGTCCCGGTTTGGTACGAGCTCTGGCGGGTACTCAATGGTTTTCCCCCGGATCGTTACCAAGTTGAAACGGAAAACAATAAATCGAACGAAAAAGCAGCCAAGTGATGAAGAGAAATATTGGCATCTTGGGATTGTTTTTGTACGCTTTTTTGCCGTTGTCTGCCCAAACATTGACGTGGCCTGACGTTCAAAATCAAGTGCTGGAAAACCATCCGATGGCCCGTCAAATCAACCTCTTGCAGGCAGAGGGCGCGGCGGCATTGCTCCGCGCACGCGGTGGTTTTGATCCGAAAACGTTTGCCGATTATGCCAACAAAAATTTCAACGGTAAAGAATATTTCACCCATGCGCAAACAGGGCTAAAACTTCCCACTTGGGCTGGATTGGAAATCAAAGCATCTTATCAATATGCGGCAGGTGAATATGTAAACCCTGAAAGAAAGCTGCCCAAAAACGGCCAGGCCAATGTAGGGTTGGAGTGGTCGCTGGGACAGGGATTGTTCTTTGATGAACGGCGTGCAGGGCTACAAATGGCTCGAATCGGGGTTGGGTTGAACGCCAACGAGCGACTTATTGCGCTGAATGACCTGTTGTTTGAAGCCGCCAAAACGTATTGGAACTGGGTGGCAGCCCAACAATCTGCGGTGGTCACAGAGGAGGCCCTGCGCCAGGCAGAACTACGACACAGTGGCTTGAGAGAAAGTTTTCGCCAAGGCGATAAACCTGCAATGGATACCCTCGAGTCTTTTATTCAGGTTCAAACCAGAACGCTCGACGTCCAATTCGCGCAAACGGAAGTTCAAAACGCGGCCCTCGCCCTTGCCAGTTTTTTATGGGACAAGGACAACCAGCAGATCAATGTTGACAATATCCCGGCAGCGCCCGATTTGTTGGCCATGGATATGGGCACGCCAGCACCGATCCGCGAGGACACTTTGTTGCGCGACGTTCGATTGAGCCATCCGGAAATTATGGCCTATCAGTACAAGCTGCAACAACTTTCCACGGAACTCCGGTTGAAAAATGAAAAACTAAAGCCGGTCGTGAATGTTAATTACAACCTCTTGGGTGAAGGTTGGTCGTTTTTCCCATCGGGCACGCCCCAAGGTGTCTCCGTTCTGGCCAACGACATCAAATGGGGTATGGACATCAACTACCCGCTGCTCAACCGCAAGGCTCGGGGGGATGTTCAATTGACCAAGATAAAAATAGACCAAACAACCTTGGAGTTGCAGCAGAAAATCAATCAAGTGGAGACGAAAGTGCGTATTTATGCCAACAATGTTCAAAATTTGAGGGCTCAAGTGGCACTTTTCAGAGATATGACCAATAATTTCCGCGCCTTGTTGGAGGCGGAAAACGAGCGGTTTTTACAGGGGGAGAGCGCCGTTTTTCTCATCATCAGCCGTGAACAGCGCTGGTTGGATACGGTGATCAAAGGCATCAAACTATCGGCAGAATTGCAAAAAGCAACGGCTGGATTGAAGTGGGCATCGGGTAACCTCGCCCAATAACCTGGCTAAAAAATTTACCATAACTAAATACCTAAAGCTGCTCATGGGTACGCTTCTTTTGCTTTCTTTGTGCTTCATTTATGTTCGTTATTTTTTACACTTTAAAAACTTCCCGCTATGCAATTAAATGAAACAGTAGCAGCAGAATTGCTGAACCAATCAGAACTAGAAAACGTTTTCACTTCTGAAGTTTCAGAAAATGATGACGATAATGCGGTAACTGAAGAAGATGATCTTGAAGAAGAAGATGATCTTGAAGGTGATGAGGAAGAAGGTGATGAGGATGATTTTGAAGATGACGAAGAAGGTGATGAGGAAGAAGGCGAAGAAGATGATTTTGAGGATGACGAAGAAGGAGATGATGAAGAAGCGCCTGCTGAAGCTGACGCGGCATAAATGCTGCCAAACAAGACAACAGCCTCTGTACACAACGTACAGAGGCTGTTGTCTTGTTAGACGTTTGTTGGTTAACGCGTTGCGTTAAGCAACAAACCAACCCCGGGGGTAAGCAGTGGTGTTGGTCTCATAGAATATTGTTAACTGATGCAGGGTGCGTTGACGGAGGTAATCAAGACTGACGGTTCCCAAAACCGGGTGCCCTTTCAACAACACAGGCTGATATAGATTTTGAAACCGAGTCATTGCTACTACTTTGCGCTGTTGGGTTAAAAAATCGCAAAATCCAATGTCTGTCTGGCTGAGACTCGCATTTTTCTCGTCCAGTGGACGCAGCCAAACATCTGCAATCGGTTGATTGCCCTGAAACAAGCGGCGTATCTGTTTGAGGGATGTTTTGTGTGCATCGTCGGTCAGGGTTATGCCTGGCCAAGGAGTTGCTTTTTCTTCTGGCGGAATAACGCCACCGCCTATGTAGGCAGCGCGTATTTTCCACCCATCCGGATTGAATGGCGCTGTTGGAATATCTGGGATGTTTTTCGCTTTTTCAAGCGGGGGGGTGTCAGGGTTCATGGCGGCAATGGTTGCCCAATAGGTTGAGTCCCACATCAACAACTGAAAAGCGGACTCCAGCAGCAGGGCCTGAATTTTTGGCCCCTGAATCAGCAACAAGGGCTCGTCCGGCAGCAACAAGGTGCCTTCTGCGGCAGTCTGTACTTGGATGCGAAGCCGCAACCGCTGTAAATGGTTGAGAAAACTTTCATGGAATATGCAGCGGCCCCATTGGTCGGTCACTTGCCCCAACCGTTGGATGATGGATGGCGTGAAACGAAAACGACCGATGTGCTCTGCCAGCAATCCAGCACCACAGGATATGGAAAATGGTGCGCTTTCCAACGGCATCACACACCCGGTAACAGGTTGTTGGTAGGTTCCATCAAACCAACACTGCTGTGCTTTGAACAATGGGTTTGTGTCTGAAAGCCAATCAAAGGCGGCTGTTTTGGTCATCATTTCGGCTTAGATGGCTTCCTTAAATACAAACAAGTTATATCCAACTGAAAAATAAAACATCGTTCCGGCAAGCATGTTGTTCTGCCGTTTGAAATTGAGCCAGTGGTAGCCCACGCGCATCCGAACGCCGTGATAAGACCCTTTTAGCGGTGTTTTTTCTCCAAACATTTTAGCATCTGCGGTCAAGGAAGCCGTTAAATGCCCATCCATGCAGTTGAAATTATCATAATAGGCAGGCAACGGTTCATCGGCATTTTCAGAAGGTGTTGGTGGGCCTAAGAAGGCAAGGGCGCCTCCAAAGGAAGGGTATAAACGGACCTTGCTGCTGTTGATGATATCATAGCCCAATTCAATGCCAAAGGTGACTAGATTGGCTGGGTCTTTCTTGGGCCAAATATCAAAGCCATCGGTGACGTCCCTCGCCAGTCGAGATCCACCCAACAGGAAAGACCCGGCGATGGTCCAACGGTCAACCCATTTGTATAAATCAAATTGTGCCGCGTACAGCGGTGTGAGCGAGCGATCCAAGGCAGCCGACCACGTACCCGATAAAAAGTGCGCACACAATCCGAAACCTTTGTTGGCTGGTTTCAATATGGGAGACTTGACGGATCGAACAAAACGATTGAAGCGACTTTTTGGATATTGATGCTCAAACGCATTCAGTCGTTCCGTCCATTCATCTTCATTGGTGTTGAGTCTCAACAAATACTCCAACACCAGTGTGGAGATGGTTTTTTCCTCATCTGTTAATGGGGCATGCCTGATACGCTGAAAACAGTCGAATCTGCGTTCAAACAGGGTGCCATCAATGACCTCAAAAAGACTGTCGGGAAGGGGTTGCGTTTTCAAAGTTTCGCCTGCACGCACATCGGCGTCAAAGGCAGCTACTTCTGCCAACAATGTGCGGTAACTCCCCAGCCAATAGTACATCAACCACCGCTCATCCCATTGAATGGCCACATGGAAAGCGTCATTCAACTGAACAAGCGAATCCAACCAAATACGGGCTTCTACAGGGTCGTCGTTGATCACGTTGTGCTGCAATGTCAAACGTGCCTCTTCGACGCGTTGCTGCAAAAACACCGAGCTTGCCCCCACGACACTGTCTTGCTGACCCACAATGTCCAGCGTTTTCAGGGTGAAAATCAAAAAAAACAGTAAATAATTAGGCGGTTTTTTCTGGCAAAAAGCGACCACTTTTTGCCAGAAAAAACCGGTTTTCGCAGGTCTTAACAGCGATACGGTCAAAAAAACGGGCGAAATATGGCATAAAACCACCCTCTTTGGGCCTGACAGCCTGCCGCCCAAGTTCTTCCAAAAAACAACACCGGTCTCATGCCATGTAGGTACAGTCTGTTCCATATTCTACCAAAAGCAACGGGTTAATTACACAGATAATTTTCGCCACAAACTGATTGCCAGACCCAAAAGCATCAAGATAGAACCTATCCACACCAAGTTGATACCGGGGAAAATAATGGCTTCCAACACGACATAATCGGAACGGGGTGAATTCTCGGCGACTTCAAATGGAATACGCAATTTTTGTGTTGGATTTTTTGCTACACCAATGCTCATCAGTCCTTTGGCAGGGTCAATTTTTTCAAAACGAAAATGCAGCCCCACGGCGGTTGCCTCGTCTTTCAAGCTGAAAGGCTGATTGTTTCGGATGAGGTAAACCGGATTTGCCACGGCAGTACGGCCATCCGGGGCTGTAATGCTGAGTTGTGCGCCTACGGCAATATCACCCTGCTCAAATTGGTAAGCAGGATGCTTGACGTCCTGCACAATTTTTTCAAACAAAATCTTATGACCATTGTACTCGAATACATCTCCTTCCTTTACCTGGAAGGTGGTGTATTGCAACATTTCTTCCGCCTTAAAAACCTCCTGCATGGAGGCCTCGGTCAGGCGTATTTTTGTTTCCAATAAGTTGATATTGGCTGGATTGGTAAAGCCCCCCTCGCCGGGTCGGAAAAAAATCATGGGCTCCGCCGTATAAGCCTTTGTACTATCAAGGGCAAAAGCTTTGAGTTTCAAGCCGATGGCCAGGTCGCCATTTTCAGCTTTGTAATTGGGGTGTACGGGCGTTTTGGTCACGTATTCCAACACCAGCAGATGTTTTGGGGTAAAAATCGTGTCTCCCACAGCAGCCGAATAAGCAACGTAGTGGAGGCTGTCTTCTTGGCGTTTGGCAAATTCCTGGTCGAGTTCGGCCTTGGGCAGTGACGTGATGAGTGTGAAAACATCGTAGTCCCAATAGTGCTGGGTGGAGGGGTTGTTGGCGACCACTTTGCTGAACTGACGGTCGTACATCACGTTGGGAAACAGGGTAAATGATTCGCCAGTTTTGTTTCCCGATGCGTCTTTTTTGTTAAAATTGATGGAAAAGGTTCTTGTTTGCCGCACCAGGGTGTCCTTGAGGTAGGTCGCGTCAAAACCTTTAATGGGCATGGGCGCATCGCGCAACAGGATTACATTTTTGTTGACATCATCGGCATTGGCGCCCTCAATCATGTCTTCCATGATGAACTTGTTGGTAGAAATCCATGCTTTGCCGAGTCCTGTGCTGAGGATACCCAAAATCAAGAGCCCAAATCCTGCGTGAGAAACGGCGGAACTTGCCAGTTTGATGTTGCCCCGGGCAACGGTGATCAGGTAATCTAGGTTGGCGGCCACCGTAAACATGGCGGCAAACAGCAGGGCATACAATTGCCAGGCCCGGATGTCGATCCAGGTACTGTTGAGCAGGGTCAACAGGGCTGCGACAACCACTGCAACCGCAATGTGCAGCACAAATTTCCGGGATTGTCTGTTCCAGTTTCGCTCGTTGTACCGGGTGAATTGTGCAATGCCGGTCAGCAATCCGATGAAAACGGAAATCCAGAGTTGGTATCGGTTGTGGTGTTCTATTGGGTCGCGCAAAGCTGCTCCCACATAGTCAGGATTGAAGATTTTTACAATTTTATTGAAAACAGGTAGGGAGGTGGCGCCGGTAATCAGGAGCGCGGAAAAGAGCAGTACCAGTGCGCCAATAAACATCCAAAATTCACGGGAGGTGGCACTTTCTTCCGTTTTTTCATAAGAAACAGGGTTTACGGCCGTTTCTGAGTCGCCTTCTGATGTTGCCACAGCACCGCCTTTGGGTTGAATGCGGGCCATGACATCGGGCACTTCGCGGTAGCGGGAGATCCAGAACCAAAGTCCGAGCAGTGCAAAGGTCGATACCAACAGAATCAATTGAACGCTCAAGCCCATTTCTGTAAAGGAATGCACGGAAGTATCGCCCAAAATGCCACTTCGAGTCAAATAAGTAGAGTATAAAATCAGGACGAAGGTGAGGATATAGAGGCCGTAAGTGCTCCTAATGGAGTATCCTGTTGACTTGGCAACCAGGTTGGCGTGGATGCCTGCAACGAGGGTGAGCCAAGGCACCAAGGAGGCGTTTTCAACCGGATCCCAAGCCCAGTACCCGGCAAATGACAGGGCTTCATAGGCCCAAGCACCACCCATGAGAATACCCGTTCCAAGGATGGCGCCGGAAAAATACGCCCATTGGAGGGCTGGCTTGAGCCACGCTTTGTGCTCGCGGAACCACAACCCGGCCATGGCATAGCCGAAAGGCACGATGGTGGAAGCAAAACCCAGGAAGAGGGTGGGGGGGTGGATGGTCATCCAGTAGTTCTGCAACAACGGGTTGAGGCCGTTTCCTTTGATTTTACTGAGGTAATCTGGCTGACTGAAGATGGGGGCTGCCATCGTATCCCGCAGCAAGTCGAAAGGACTCGCACCAAGTCGAAAATCACCGAAATAGAGTCCTAAAATCATGCTGGCAATGAGCGTTTCAGCAAGAGCAACCATGGTCATGACCGGTGCTTCCCATTTTCCAGAACGGGACATGAGCACCATGGCCAAGACAACGTGCCAAAAACTCCAAAGGAGAAAACTGCCCTGTTGCTCCTTCCAAAAAGCAGCAAACACATATTGCATCGGCAAATCATCCGAAATATTGGACCACGCGTACTGATACTCGTACATTTTGCCGGTGAGGATGTAAAAAAGAATACCGATGGTGCCAAACACCGCCAATCCATGCAACAGGAAGGATAAACGACCCAGATTGAGCCATCCTGGAGCGCTGGCTTTTTCACGGTGTTGCGCCGCGAAAAAAAAGGAAAAGGTGGCCAGTATTGCCGCCACGAATGAAAGCACCACACAAAAATGGCCGATTTGGCCGGGTAGCAGGTGTTCGCCGATATAGTTCATGAGTGCGAGTAATTGAGCCGCAAAATTGCGAAAAAACGAGCAGTCTTGCGGGGCTAATTTATTTCTTTTGGCAACGGGTTGGATTCCGGAAGGGATATCTGCGTATCTTGCTGTTGCAGCAGGGGGAGGTTTTAGCCCCCTTTCACGAATTTAGGATACTTTTGCAACAGCTACATGGGCCTGGAACCAACAAAGCCATGAAAAACAAACACTTGCTCCTGATTTTTTTTTGTACCCTGCTGGTAGGTTTGCTGGTAAAATATTTGCCTTGGAACAAGGGCGAAGTTTTTTACACCGACTTGATGAGAATAGAGGCTGAACAGGTACAGCGTATTGCCATCAATCGGTTCGGAAAGTCAGAGCTACTGCTTGAATGCAACGATGAAGGGTGGGTGGCTTCACAGGACGACTTCGCCATTCGAACCGTTGAAACGGCTGTTGCGCCAATGCTGGCGGTCCTCGCAGGGATTCGTTCCCGCCGAATTGTACCGACAGCGCAGCCAGACACGTTGTCGTTGGGCGCGCACCAGGCCATACAGGTGGCGGTGTTGCTGAAGAACGGGCAAACGGATCTGTTGGAAATTGGCCTGGAAACGCTGGAGGATCATCAGCCCGTTACGTACATTAAATTAGAAAAACATGGAGGTATTTACCTTGTATCAGGTCATCTGCGCCGAATGTTTGACCGGTCAGTGGACGACTTTCGCAGCAAAACGGTGTGTAGTTTCACCCCCAAGAACCTGCTGAAAGCCAGTGTTTTCAGGCCAGGTAAAGACACCGTTTGCTTTCAGCAGCGCGACACATCTACCTGGTGGGAGCTCAACCATGCGGGTGTTTTTATAGCACCTAAAAAACTGGAAGAATGGCTGAATCAGCTCCAAAAACTCAACGGACTTCCTTTCGCATCACACCATGAAGAAGCGTACGGAGCAGAAAACCCTGTTGGGGTTGTTGTATTGAATTTACAAAACGAGGATACACCGCTTCGTTTGCAGTTTTTTGAGGTCGTAACAACCAATAACGGTGGGTTTTCGGTGCGCAAGCGCAAACCCTTGTTCTTGGTACAGTCTTCTCAAAACGTGTACAATTTTTTTGCATTGTCGGACACACTCTTGGCGCAGGGCATTCTTGCCGGACCGTTTACTGTACCCGATTAATCTTTTCCTGAATAGCGGGGTTTTTGTTGATATCAAAGGCTTTTTCCCACATTTTTTTTGCTTTTGCGGTGTCACCTTTGCCGATGAGTGCGTTTCCGCTGAGGTCTAGAATATCAGCGATCAGGTTGGCGTTTTTGCCGGCCATGGGGAGGGCTTGGTCAAGTTGGTTGAGCGCGTCATCGTAATGCCCCAGGGCGATGGCGGCGGTGGCGTAATAGAGGCATATTTGGGGCTGGTTTGGGAACACATCCATGGCTTTTTCCGCCATCCGAACCACTTCCGGGTAGTTTTTTTGTGCCAATAAGATGTTCAGGGAATTATCCCAGACTGGGTAAATACCTTGGTTGATTTGAAGACATTGCCGGTATTTTTCCAAAGCCTCCGGGCCTTTGTTGCTGAAGTAGAAGATGTCGCCTGAAATACTCCAGGCTTTGGCGTCTGCGGGGTGCGTTTTCTCCAGCAAAGCACCCAACTCCAATAATATGGTGGACAGCGCAGGGTCTTCGTTGCGGTCTATTTTGGAAATAAACGGCACAATTTCTTTGATTTTTGTATCGATGGAAACTGTAGGATCCGCTACCAACGGGCGCAAAGCGGTCAAATATTCAGCCGCTGAGCCGTTTTGCTGATTTGCCAGGGCGCGCGCGGCAAGGGGGTCGTTGGGGAATTTGTTGGCAATGTCCTCCCAGGTTTTCCGGGCATTTACTTTGTCGCCGATCTGCTGGTAGAAATCTGCCAGTTGATAGCGGTATCTTACGGTGTTGGGGTAAGCAGCCGATAGTTTACGGTATTCTTCGGCGGCTTTTTTCCGATCGCCCAGACCAAGGTAAATCAGGTGCTTTTTCGCGGTATTTTCTTCTGAGATGCCTTCCAACTGTTCCAGTTTTTCCAGGGCCTTGAGTCCTTTTTTAGGGTCGTCGTTGAGCACGGCGAGGTACGCCAGTTTGTCGTAAAATTCTGGCGTATCGGGAAACCGTTTGACCAGCGTTTCATAACATGCTAAGGCATCTTTGTTCCGCCCGTTTTTTTCGTACAGGTCCGCCTGATACAGCAGGTACCACCTGTTTTCGGGTGCTTTAACCACCGCTTTGCTGATGGCATCCATCGCATTGACCATGTCGTTGGTGGCTTCGTAGGTGCGCGCAAGGCCGTACCAAGCGGCATCATAGTCAGGATTTTCAAACAAGAAAGTTTTGTAGGCTTCCAGGGCTTTGTCCCAGTGCGCAAGAATTCGTTCTCGTTCGGCTGTCAGGAAGGCACTTTGGCGCTTCACCTCAGATTCAGGTACGGATGTTTTGATCCCACCAATGGTATTTTGGCCCAACATGTCCGTTGCAATACGGAGTACGAGGAGGGAAACGAAGATGATTTTCAAGGTCGCAATTTTTATAGATTTGTTGTGCATTTTTCTGGTATTAAACTTGAATAACCTTCCGCGGATTCGTTGTTGAAATGCCAACCGGCCCGCGTGCCATCCAACCAGTTGCGTTGATGGAACGTGTGGTGTAAGGGATTGGGTGGCACGCTGTCAGGCCTTCCAAAAGGTCCGTTTTTTGTCTCCGCCGTGATCAATTAACCCCTTACCGTTTTGAGAGATTTGAGAAATCGCCCAAATCCAATTCATACTTGGTACCGGAATAATGGCTGGAATTTCCTATCATAGAAGCTTCTAAAACAGCATTTTGTATATGAGAACCATTTTGAATAATACTATTTGAAATCACCGTACTGTCTAACACAGAGTCACTGCCCACACTCACGTGGGGACCCAGCACGGAATTTCTAATCACAGCGTTCTCGCCAATAAAGCAAGGCTGTATGATCACGGAATTTTCGAAACGCGCGGTGGGTGACGTCAACGATTGGTCTTTGTGCAATTCCAACATTCGGGCATTGGTGTGCAAGATATTTTCTTTGTTTCCGCAGTCCAACCATTCCTCCACTGTTGCCATTTTGAATTTGAGTCCTTGATCCTTCAGCATCTCCAAGGCGGTGGTAATCTGGAATTCATTTTTATCGCGGATGTCATTGTCTATGGTATAACGCAGGGCATCGCGCAGTTGTTGGCCTTCTTTGAAATAATAGATGCCGACAATGGCAAGGTCAGAAACGAAAGTGGTGGGTTTTTCAATAAATTCAACAATATTGTTGGCTTCATCGAGCATCACGACCCCGAACTTGGACGGGTCTGCAATTCTTTGGGTCCAAATGACACCGTCTTCGTTGCTGTCAAAATTAAAATCTGCTTTAAACAGGGTATCCGCGAGGGCTACGATACATTTTCCATGCAGACTTTCCGATGCACAGGCAACAGCGTGTCCAGCGCCCAGCATCTTGTCTTGCTGGTAAATACGCCCCCTGGCGCCCAGTCGCTCGGCAATGGCGATCAATTCTTGTTCCACACTGGACCCGAAATCGCCAACGATGTAGGCTATTTCCTCGATTTCCCCGGCATAGGAGTTGGCAAGATCTTCGACCAATCGCTGTATGATGGGTTTCCCTGCTACGGGAATCAGTGGTTTTGGTACGGTGAGTGTATGCGGTCTTAAGCGTGTACCCCTTCCAGCCATGGGTATGATGATCTTCATGGTATTATATTTTGTATTGGTTCAAGTTAGACGGAGATTAAATTTATTTTGATGAGCAATTGGTTAGGTGGCACGGTGTCTAGCCCAAAAAGGCTCATTTTTTTGTCTCAGACGCGACCACGCTAACCAGTTATTTTGATGATTGGATTGATTGCAAACACACTTCACTCACAACCACTTTGTGTTGACGATAAAGGTGCAGATTGCTCCTTTTCTGATCCATATCTTTGGGTACTTTTGCACGGCGATTAGGGTAATAAACGGCAATTAGTTTTGGTGGCACACTGTCCTTCAAAAAATGGCCGTTTTTTGACTCAAACGCGAACATCCAACTGTTTGCAAACAACGTTACGTGCCGGTGCTGCCGAACCCACCTGCACCCCTGTCGGTGCTGTCAAGCTGTTCTACGCGGAACAATTCAATTTGTTCAAATTTTGCGAAGACCATTTGGGCAATGCGTTCACCGGGTTCTATGGTTTGAGGGTGGTTGGAAAGGTTGACCACGATGCATTGTATTTCACCGCGGTAGTCGCTGTCGATGGTTCCAGGCGCGTTGAGCAATGTCAGTCCACGTTTTGCCGCCAGTCCGCTGCGAGGTCTTATTTGGGCTTCATACCCTTGGGGCAACGCGATGAAAAGCCCCGTTGGCACCAGGGATCGTTCCAGTGGCGCCAACACAATGGCTTCTGCTGTATTTGCCCGCAAGTCCATACCCGCGCTTCCGGCGGTTTCGTACTGCGGCAATGGAAATGGGGATAGATTGATGATTTTTACTTTCAAAACAGGCATCTTTACCGCAAAAGTAGCATATTGCCGTCGAAATGTTGCCACTCAATACAACTGATCAAGGGCAATTTTCCTAGATTTGTTGAAAATATCTCTCCGGGCGGGTTTATTCCGGCCACAACAACCAGCATATTGCGCATGAAATTGCTTTTGTCCTTCGTTTTGTCCTGCTTTTCGTTTTGGCTTGCTGCTCAAGCGCCCATCAACGATGATTGTGCCGGAATCATAGATCTTGGCGTTGCGCCGTATTGTTCAGCACCCGGTGCGTACACCAACGTCAACGCAACGGCCAGCGACATTGACCCACTTTTTAATATTCCTGCATGTTTCAACAACAATGCTGAGCGTGACGTATGGTTCCAGTTTAGTTTGCCAAACGACGGCAGTATCACCGATATTACGGTCTCTGTTTGGGGCGATGTTGGGGGCAATGGCACCCTGAAAATGCCTGAAATGGCCTTATACCGGGGGGACTGTTTTCAGGGAGGACTCTCTGAAATATCCTGTGTGGCGGCGCCCTTAAACGTGCAGGAGGTGCATGGGGACTTTCTAGGATTGACCCCAGGCGAGACCTATTTTTTGAGGATCAACGATTATTCGGCCACCGGCACGCCGAATGCCGGTACTTTCAGACTTTGTGTGGAGGCGTACATAGCGGATTTCAACATGGGTGAAGCCCAGGGCACGCAAAGCTGCTCTGGAACGCTGTGGGATTCAGGTGGGGCGTCTGCCGATTACGCCGGTTCTGAAAATTTAACATTTACCATTTGTCCGCAGGATTTCCACCAATGCATCGAAATCAATATCCTGGACTACTTTACGGAGTCTGGGTTTGATTTTTTGAGGATTTATGAAGGAAATGGGGTAACAGGATTGCTGGTGGCAGAATTTGACGGCAGTGGAACCAACGATCAATTACATGTTTCGGGGGGAGGTTGTGCCACCATTGAATTTCAATCTGATGCGGCGATTCAGAACGAGGGGTTTCACTTAAACTGGCAGTGTTCCAGTGAAATATGCCCTGCGCCACCACCCACTCCGCCGTCAGCCTCCACCTGCGAGACGGCACTGTCCATCAATGGGTGCAGCCAGTCACTGCCCAACATTATTTCGTTGGCTCCCGGGATGGGCGATCCTACTTTTATCCAGGATGGCGTCAATGCCGGCTGTATTGCCAACCCCAGCATAGATTTCAACTTTGCTTTTTTTTATTTTCAAGCACAGGCAAATGGCGATTTCAGCTTTTTGGTTAAAAATGCAGATCCCAGCAATCCTTCTGACATTGATTTCAATGTTTGGGGCCCGATAGATGACGTTGCCGATATTTGCGATTTTGTGACAACAAACCAACCCGTGCGTTCTTCCTGGACTGCGGCGCCCAGTGTTAACAACCCGGAGGGTATGACAGGCTTGACAAACACCAATCCATACAACAGCAATGCCGTTACCGATGCGTTTGATTGTGGGAGTACCGATACCCCCGGGCAGGGAACGCTTCCCACAGATGATAGTTTTGTGAGCGCTTTG
>CAIZLM010000277.1 GCA_903933805.1 uncultured Bacteroidota bacterium
GCCAGACATAAAAAAAATCAGAGAGGTCGGCGTAGGCAATGGCATCGTAATACGGTGGGTCGGTGACTACTGCTTTTATAGACTTATCAGCAAACTGGGTCTTGTCACCGCTTGAAGCATTGTTCAGGGACGCACCAAAGACATAATCTGATTCTGATTCGATATAGCGCGTAACCCATTCTAATTGATTCAGTACACTTCCCATTGAATTCCCAAACAAATGAGCCTCTGGATAATCAAAAATCATTGGTATGGCTTGTTTGGAAAAAGGGCTTTGAATTCCCTCTCTTGAAATATCCCATCTTCCAAATGAAGTACTAATCGAACTTGACCTATCCACTAAAATACCCAAATACGTCACTATGGCAATGCTATATTCGCTTTCCATCATTCCTAGTTCAATCTTAAGAGCCTGCAATTTGGCAACAAGCGTATTTAGAGCTATCAATTGACGGTGCGTAAACATTTGCCCCCATTCCGTATAACCCCATGCGACGATAAATCCGCCCGTGAGTCTTGTTGCGTTGGGAAGTTTTTCTTTTGGTGATTCTGTTTCAGGTAAATGTTTGAGTATTGTCAATTCATCGCTAGTTGGTGGGCGGTAGAATTTACCTCCACTTTCTCCTTCATAAATAACTGCCAACATTCTTGCCCCAAGCTTATTAGAAGCAACCTGTTCGCGAATTGCCTCGGCATCAGTCACGCCTCCACAAATAGGGCATTTCAAAGCAGATTTATCCATCCAACCTTTTTTCTTCGCAATTCCCCTTTTTATCTCAAAATTAATCTCCGTCCCATTAATAATCGGCTGAAGATAAACCTGCTTGGTACTGGTATTCGCCAGATAAAACCCTTTTAACAAAGGCACTTCCGCCCTACAAGAAGGGTTGGAGCAAGTGCCCACCCGCGCCCAGTAATAGGCGATGGGCTTGTTACCTTTTTCATCGGCTGGGTATAGGTGTCCTATCTCTGCTTCTGCGGCGGCGAGCAGTTTTTTGGCATAAAACGCCACATCGAAGGATAGCCGGTTGGCAATGTGTACTTGCTGTCCGAATACCTGTCCGGCCTGGCGCTGGGCGTCTAGGGTTTTTGGGCCGTATCGCTCGAGGAAAGCCTCTATGCTGTAAGTGATCGGCTTACCGAATTTTTGCGGGAATTCGAGGCTTCCTTTCTGGATGATGTGGGCTACTGGGTTGATGTCGTTGCCAAAAGCCCGGCAGCCGAGTCGGGCGGCTTCGAGCGGGATTGCACCCCCGCCTGCAAAGGGGTCGAATACGCGGGGCATCTTATCGAGAAAGGCTTCGATGGCTTGGTGTAGGGCGGCTTCTTTTGCTGCTACTTCTGGGGAGGCCAGATGGCGGTCTGGGATGGAGTAGAGGGAAGCTTCGGCGGTTTTGATGGCGGCGTAATGGGTATCGAAATCGGCAAGGAGTGAAGCTGTCGGCTGCCCATTGCTACTATTATGGGCTACCCAGATGAGTTTTCGGGCTTTATTGAGCGTGGTTTCGTTGTTTTTGTTGTCCCACTTGATGAGGCTGTTGGCATCGAGGAGGTCTTTGGCCGGGGTAATTTTTCCGGCTTTTATGTTGCGGCAATAGTGTTGAGAGAATTTGCCGATGAACATTTGGAGACGGTTTCGGAGGTTGTCCTCCATGGGATCTATGGGCAGGGTCCAGGGAATATCGTCGTAGGGTCGGTAGGGGTCTTGTTTGGTATTTTCGTCGCGGCCCAGCAGCGCCGCCACTGCTTCCCGGAACGCGGGCGGGCAAAGTGGATCGAGCGGGTCGGGCACCAGGCTTGCAAACACCACCGCACGGCATACGGGCAGTGGTCGCCGTGCCCACCACAAGTGCAGGGTGCTGATATGCCCGTGCCGGATGGACTTGTCGCGCACGCTTTCGGCGGAGATTTCCTTGATGGGCAGGGCTACTTCTATTAGTTTTTTTGCGGTGGGCATTTAGGATGTATGAAGTATGATGTGTGATGTATTGATTTTCAGGAAATTAGCCGAAAATGGGATTACCAGCTGAGGGCTTCGGGGGCTTGGGCAAAAAGGGCATCTAGTCTGACGTCAACGCCTTGAAGTATGCCTTTTTGATGATAGCGTTGCATTTCTTTCCAAACAGTGGGGTGACTTTTTTTCTGCAACTGGGTAATCATATTTTGAAGTTTCGCTGCCGGGGAACCCGCATTACGTTGCTGAACATATTCTGAAAGCCTGGCCTTATAGTCGCCGTAGGCTTCTTCACGCGCCTGACGAAGAAATTCACGTTCCTCGTGATTCAGGCGCAATACGTCATTGTAGGTATAGTCAGCTTTTTTGTATTCCCGGGTATTGGTGGTGGCAATGATGACAAATTTGAAGGTGCCAGCCAAATCTAGCATACAATACGCCAAGGGGTCTTCTACGCGCGGGTTGATCAGTGCCGGATCGCCAGCAGGAGGCTGCTGGGCAGGCTGTTTAGGAGGAGGATTTACGGTCTGGAATACACCCGTAGTGTTGTGAAATACGGCAAATTTGTTGTTTTTTGGTCCATTACAGTTGCCGCAGGCATACACGTAATTATCCCAGCGGAATACCTTTTCAGGATACAAGTCTTTCGGGAAAAAATGCTCTACTTCGTCGCCCACGGAGTCTTCACAATACACACAACGCCTGGCTCCTGAACACATTTCAGTAAGGCTCTTTTTTACCGCATTGAAGACTTTGTTGCTTTTCTTATTTTTAGCAGAAAACTTGGCTTTGCCTTCGGCAGAACGTGCCAGGAAATCTGGTTTTGCATCGACAGCAGACTGATATTCCGCCAATTCATCCAGTATATCCTGGGCTGGGGCAATGGTGTTGTCCAGTTGGATCATGCGTGGGTCGGAAAAATGGTTTTAAGTTCGTGCATTTCCGTTTCCTCCTTCTTAGAAATCGCACCGATTCTGGACTTGACATTGAGTTCTGCGAGGCGGTTCATTTTCAGGTTGCCCTCTTCGGAGCGGGAAGTAGTCGTGCCAAAGACTCCGGTTCCGTAGGCATCAAGTACGTTGCCATAGAGTAATCGGTCGCGGCTGGTATAATCCAACAAGCCACTAATCTCTTTACTTCCCGGCGCAGCCAGTCGCCAGATACTTCCATTCAATTCACCGGCTTCGTTCAGGCAGCCTCTACAAATTAGTGGGCTGTGGGTAGTCACAATGAATTGAAGATTGGGGAAGTAATGGGTAAACCATTGACCGATTCGGGTCTGCCAGGTGGGGTGGAGGTGTGCGTCAATTTCGTCGATGAGGACTACGCCTGCAACATTAATTACCCCGTTTTGGAGCATATAATTATTGACTTCAAAGATGTTGTATTTGTCAAAAAGTAACCTGCAAAGTTCAAAGGTGAGTGCTAAAATTGATTTAACCCCATCACTAAGTTCTGTGATATGGAGAACTACCCCATCTGCATCTTTAAAAAAGACACCATCTGCTGTAATCTTATCAATTTTCAATTGGTTGGGCAACAAGCCGCCAGAAGCAATTAAATTTTTTAAAATATCTAGGACTTCCTGCGCCTTTTTATCCTTTTCAAAGGATCGGGTATATTGATCTTTAATCCAAGTGAGCGAAGATGTTAGAATAACTTCAGGCTTGAATAGTGTTTCAAAAGGAGTTAAAGGTGTTGTTTGGTCATCTGCTAAAATATCTCCTCCAGTGAAGCGCCTGAACGGTCCGAAGCCACAGCTAAATCTTTTTCCCTTATGAATTACACCTCCCTCGTGCCAAATTCCCTTTGCTTTTTCTAAAAAAAATGGTTCATCTGCCCCTCCTCTTATAACACTTAAGGAGATGTGTGCTTCGTTCCTGCTTCTAATAGGATCCGGCAAATCTGGCTTATCCTCCCTTCTATAAATAATTTCTATCGAAGCCTGGTCCTGGCCTTTTTTAACCCATGATTCCCAAGTGGGATTCAAACGAAGTACTTCTCCAGGTCCAATAAGCCCCATTGCCATTGCTTGCAATATAGTAGATTTTCCTGCTCCATTGTCCCCGATCAACACATGCCATCCGGCTTCCTTACCTTCAGGAAACTCCATGGAGAAATCCGCAATGGATCGAATATTTTTAATTTCTACTTTCCTGATGTACATAATCGTCGTCCGTTAGATTTTAGATTTCCAGGCATTCATGGGCAGGAAATACTGAATACCTTTTGATTTCTGCTCAAAGGTCAGGTTTTTAGCCGGATTTTGAATGCTGAATAGTTCGGGTTGACTTTTGCAATTGAGCACAATATAGAGCCATGCTTTATCGCCCAATTGCTCCAGCCTAAACATTTCATTTTCGGAGAGCATCACACTGCCGTCACTGCCGCTGCGGCCTTTTACTTCGATGTAGCGTTTGATTTGGTCGGGGCTGATGCTTCGAATGTCGTACCCTTCATTGTTGGCTGAAACATCGTGGGGCGTCCAGCCTTGCACACGCTCATATTCCATGGCCGTTTCCATGGCGATGGCTTCGGCTTCATCATCGCGGCTCATGCCGTAGTGGCTGTTGTATTCTACCAGGGTAAGCGGCACGATGTAGGCGCATCCCAGCACTTCGGGGGCTTTGGGCGAAAGTTGGGCCATGAGTTCTAGTCCTACCAAGCGGGATTGTTTTTTTTCCACCAATTCCCGGATACGATCCTCTTTTTTGGCGATTTTATCCTGTACTTTGGTGTCACCCATCAGGACTTTGGCCTGTAATTCCTGTATCTGGGTTTGAGCGTCCAGGATGACTTGCGTGAAAGCCGTGTCGAGGTATTCCTTTCGTTTGGCAGTGTCATTCTGCACAATAAGCTGCATTTCGTCGAATTGTGGGGAGGTAATATGTTCGAAGCACCAGGCTACGATGTCCGCGCTGTCCATTACGGTTGGAGGCTGAATGGGCTTAGCAAATTCGATCGGAGAATGGAGGTCAAGCAATTTTGCGGGGGAGGTACATTTCAATGCTCCATCCGTAAACTGCTGCACCAGCAAAAGCCGTTCGTCGGCAATGCTATCGTCTTTCTTGGTTGTGCGGTTGTCTTGGATCTGGCTTTTTACAAAAAAAGCAAAATAAGGCTCCGAATCATCCGGAGAAATGAACACTGCGCCCTTCAGCATTTCTTCACGGTAGCTGAGTCGGACCACATTGATCAGATTATCAAAGACCGGGTTTCCAGGGTTGATGTAGTGGACCGTACCGAGATCGCCTACGTTTTGGTAGTCGAGAAAAACTTGTTTATTGAAGCAAAAAAGGATTTCGCGAAGGGAATCAGCGTAAATATTGTGGTTTTGGCGCAACGCTTTGGCAATTGAATCCGGCAATCGGTCGATGCGAAAAATATTTGGACGCCGTTCAGTAAAGACCCCGCCCAGATGCGCAAATGCTTTTTCGAAAAACTGACGCACATAGATGGGTTGCAATCGCTTTTCGTCTGATTCTTCTTTCAGGATTCGGGCTTCACGGTAATCCACTGTGCTGTGTGCCAGTTTATCCCGTTGCTCTTTGATTTTTTCAGAGAATTTGATCTTCAACTGTTCGTTATCCTCTGCCAGAAATTCGTTCAGAGAGGTTTGCTTTCCGTTTAGCACAGCATTATATACATCGTCCAGTCCTATATTTTCCAACACATCCTGAATGACATCATATACCCGGTCGTCCCCCATTCCTTCGCGGATATTGTCGAGTTTCGTGAGCAGCCTTTGAAGGACCTGACCCTCGCGGGTATTGCTGGCCACCATGTTGAACACCATCACGTCCTGTTTTTGACCATAGCGGTGGATGCGGCCCATGCGTTGTTCCAGTCGGTTGGGGTTCCAGGGAATATCCCAGTTAATGAGCAAATTACAAAACTGAAGGTTAATGCCCTCTCCCGCGGCATCAGTACCGATCAGTATCTGAGTTTCCGGTTTGAAAAAATCCCATTGTGCCTGTCGGCGTTCATCCACGGATTTACCGCCGTGAATGGTAGCAACTGTGTAACCGTTGTTGCGGAGTCGTTCCTCCAGGTAGATGAGCGTGTCCTTGTGTTCCGTAAAAATGACCAGTTTAGCGCCTTCAATCACCTTTTGGGCGGTGAGCATGGCACGCAGCTCTTTAAATTTCTGCTCTTCCTGATGGCTTTTATATAGAATGTCAGCCATTTCAAAAAGCCTTTTTACCTCACGGGCCTCCTCTTGTATCTCTTGGACACTCTTGGCGGTGGTAAACAGTTTAAATTTCCTTGGATCTGAAAGAATGCTATCGAAAGCATCGCGCTCATCGTCATCCAAGTCTTCGTATTCATCCAGGTTATCTACATCAAAGCCCTCTAATTTATGTCTTTGCGCCCAAAGCGTGGGGTTTTTACTGAGTTCATCCACAATGCCTTGCAATGCCTGCCATCGTTTGAACAAGGTGTTTTTGATGGCAAAAATAGAACTGACCAGCCTGCGTTGCATGACAGCAAGCGCCAGCGAGACGTGGATGTTTCTGGATTCACTGGCCTCCTCTTTTCGCTTGGTCAGATAATTCGTAACAGCATCGTACAGGGCTTTTTCTTCTGGCGTGAGTTGATAAGCAACCGTTTTGGTGTGCCGATCCTTGTACAAGGGTTTGCCATCCCAATCACGCATATCTTCTTTCAAGCGACGGATGAAGAATTTATTGATCCCATTGTGCTCAAATTCTTTCACACGAGTGGATGCAAGTTCATCGGTAGCAAAAATATCCTCATCCAGCAATTGAAGTAGCTTCTTAAAGGTGTCTGCACGTCCACGATGCGGAGTGGCGGTCAATAATAATAGGTGTTCACATTGCTGAGAGAGGGATTGAGCAGCCTTGTATCGGAGTGATAGGTATTGTTTTTGGCCGTAATCATAGGCGGAAAGCTTGTGTGCTTCATCAAATACAATCAGATCCCAGTGTGCATTGCCAGCAACGTTCATGACATCTTCTCGGGAAATAAAATCAATGGACGTGACAATTTTGGTTGCTGTATGGAATACGTTGGGGTCCGCCGAAAAAGCCGCTCTATTGACGAGGGTAAAAGGAATATTAAACTTGATCGCCATTTCATCTTCCTGCCATTGTTTGGTAAGACCTCCGGGGGTCACAATGAGTACCCGTTCGATGGTGTCTCGCAGCAGTAGTTCCTTTAGCAGTAAACCGGTCATGATGGTTTTCCCGGCTCCAGTGTCGTCAGCCAACAAGAAACGTATCTTCGGCAATGGCAACAAAAACTTGTAAACGGCCTCCACCTGGTGTGGCAAGGGATCTACGATGCTACAATTTACTGCAAATAATGGGTCAAATTGATAGGCGGAACTAATCCGTTCTGCTTCAGCAAAAAGAGCGAATTTAACGGGGTCTCCCTGAAAATTGAAGGAGCCTTCTGTAGTCAACAATTCCAAATGCTCCAGATCTATTTGCTGAATGACCTTGCTGCTGGTCCGATTACTGTTGACCCCTGTATATGTTATAGAAAGACTTGCCGGTCCCAATGGTACGACCTTGATGATGGTCACAGGCTCCGCTGGGATCAGGTTTTTGATGATTTGTCCAGGTTCTAATTGCATTGTTAGTTTTGGTTTACTTCCACAAATATAACAAAATTTGTCCGTTCCGCCCCAGCGTGGTATCTCCAGCCCCACCCCAAATTCCTACCTCCGCCCCACAACCGATCCAAAGCCGCGCTTGGGTCTTTTGACCCAGCTCCACCCCGGTGAATAGCCAAGTCCCACCAAAAGTTTCAGCCATTCTTGATCTTCCCAACCGAGGCCAAATGCATCTGTCTTCATGGAGCATTGTGCGATACGTTGCTGCTTGGCGACAATACCAAGCAGGGCGCTTGGAACTGCGTTGAGCGGCTTGGCTTGGGGAATAATGTCCAAGCAACATCCCAATGGGATTGAATACCTAGCGAGGCGAAAGATGAAGACCTTGACCAGACACACTTTTTAAGATATTGCCGATTTTTGCAGGCCGTAGCAAACGCTACGGTCAAAAAAACGGGCGCAGTAGGGTGGAAAAACGCGGCATTTTTTTGCGCGATGTGACCAGCTAACCAGTTACTAACTTTGAATTGAATACAGAAAAGCCCAAAAAAAAACGAGCCATGCAATTGCTGCATGACTCGCTTTGATCAAGTGTCGGGATGACAGGATTCGAACCTGCGACCACACGCCCCCCAGGCGTGTACTCTACCGGGCTGAGCTACATCCCGTAGTACTATGGTGTGTAAATAGGCTAAAAGCATTACAAAGGACACAAAAAACAACCTGTTTCCCAAAATAATACCCCAAACCAAAATGTCGGATCAACGGGATTCGAACCTGTGACCTCCACGATGTCAACGTGGCGCTCTAACCAACTGAGCTATGACCCGTATGCCATTTGCTAAAACGGAGCGCAAAGGTAGCAGCATGACCATGAAAAAAACCAACCTTGCGAAAAAAAATTCGTCACGCTCGATATTTTAAACAGTTAGGTGGTCGCGTCTGAGACAAAAAAGTGGCTATTTTTTGACAGCCGAAGCGAATTTTTGTAGTCCGTTGTACCGCTACGGTTTACAAAATCCGCAAAGCATAGCGGAAAATCGGCCTTTTGGGGCTAGACAGCGTACAAAATAACCAGTTTCGAACAATTATTGGCGTTTAACTACCTTTGACACGCACCTAAAAACGATGCACCAACGTTTATACCACCTAACCAGTGATTATTTCTCATACTGATGTTCCAACCACTCTCACAATGAAACATTTTATACTGCCTTTCATCGTCCTATTGGTATCCTGCCAAAACAATTCAAACCCTTCATCCTCCTCCAACACTACCACCGTGCAACCTTCTGTTTTTAAACCCGATCAATTCAACCCGCCTCACCCAGAAAAAAAACCAAAAACCCTGGTTTCAACCTCCGGCGACCAACGCATAGATGAATACTATTGGCTCAATGAGCGCGAAAACCCGGCGGTTAAGGCCTTCCTCGAAGCTGAAAACCAATACGCGGATGCCGTAATGGCCCCCGTGGCCCCACTCCGACAAAAACTCTACACCGAACTAAAAGCTCGCATCAAAGAAGACGACGCCTCGGTTCCCTATTTCAAAAACGGCTATTGGTATTCCTCCCGCTTTGAAACCGGAAAGGAATACCCCATCATCTCCCGAAAAAAAGGTGACATGAACGCGCCAGAAGAAATACTCGTGGACGTTAATAACCTCGCCGCAGGAAAAGAATATTGCCAATTCGGCGGTTTTCAAGTAAGCCCCGACAACCGGCTGTTGGCCTTTTCAGCCGACTTTACGGGCCGAAATCTTTTTAAAGTGTATTTCAAAGACCTGTCAACCCACAGCGACCTCGCTGACTCCTTTGAAATCGGCGGCGCTTTCGCCTGGGCC
>CAIZLM010000278.1 GCA_903933805.1 uncultured Bacteroidota bacterium
AGTAGAAATGACCGAGACCTTGTTCCGCTTTCAGAAGAGATCGATTTTTTAAGACACTATATTTTTATGGTCAAACAACGTTTTGAAGAAAACATAGAAATATTAATTGATATAGAACAAGATAGTATGAATTTTACTATTCCACCTTTTGCCTTGCAAATAGCAGTCAGCCATTCTCGCTTTGTAAAAAAAGATCATGTGATTTTGAATTATTTTAGTAGTTCATTGAACATCAATATCTTTCGTTCAAAAACAGCATGATTGATGAATTGATAACACTGGTAAGAAAAGGCTTTATGTCTATCGAAGATCATCGCAAATACAATTCTACGTACGCTTTGAGTGACTTGTTGAGCGCAGGTTTTGCCATTTTTTCGCTCAAAGACCCTTCTTTGTTTGCTTTTCGCCAGCAGTTTGCGACACGTAGCGATAATTTGAAGCGAATTTACGGAATTCAGCAAATACCTGGAGATACAGCCTTGCGCGAAGGGCTAGATGGGGTTGATCCGAGTTTCCTACAGGCCCAATTCAAGCCTTTGGTGGAAAGGCTTCGGCAGGAAGGCTTGGTACAAAAACGGCAGGTTTTGAACGGGTATACTGTGCTTGCAGGTGATGGGACACAACATTTTTGTTCTGGCAACCGGTCTTGTGAACATTGTTTGACCAAACAGCATCGTAACGGCTCCACGACCTATCACCACCAACTTTTAGGGGCTGTATGGGTACATCCGGGTGAAAAAACTGTTTTCCCCATTGCTGTCGAACCTATTGTCCGCCAAGATGGAAACGTGAAAAATGATTGTGAACTCAATGCAGCAAAACGCCTTATCCCACAAATCCGGCAGGTGATGCCCAAGGAAAAACTTGTATTGACTCTTGACGCACTGTACACCAACGCCCCACTTATCCGACTGCTAATGGAACACCACATTTCATTCCTAATCAATGTGAAGGACGGATACGTCCCCATTCAGGTGGACCAGTTGACCAAAGAGGGCGCCATAAAAGAAGTATCCTGGGAAACTAAAGATCGCATCTGTGCGGTTCGATTTGCTAATGGACTGACCCTCAATCGACAAAATCAAGACCTGCAAGTCAATTATCTTGAATATATGGAAGTTAAACCTAAAACCAACCAAGTGATTTATTTCAATTCATGGATCTCTGATTTGCCAATTACAGAAGAAAATGCACTGGAAATGGTTACAGTTGCCAGAACGCGGTGGAAAATTGAAAACGAAACATTTAATACCCTCAAAAACCAAGGATACCACTTAGAACACAACTATGGTCATGGTACAAAATACTTGGCCACAAACTTTGCAATTCTAACTTTTCTGGCATTCCTAACAGATCAAATCGCACAATGCCTCGATAATGCCTTTGAAAAAGCACTAGAAATATGCAAAACTAAAAAAGCTCTGTGGGAAAAAGTCCGACAAGTTTTTGATCTCTTACCAGCCTTGTCAATGAACGCAATTTATAGATTTATCGCCATCAACCGTCAAGCAAACCACCCTTTACTAGAATAAATCATATGATACTTTTTTGCAAACCGAGAACCGCTGGAAGCGGAAAGGGATTTAAGTTGAAGAATAATAGATTTGGTTTCGTTTACGGTAATGCCTTGACCAGCGTATTGCGTTAAAAGGAAGTTTTGTAAATCTTCTTCTATCAATACTTCGTCTGGCTTACGGGCAATGGTAATACCCAAGTGGTGGGGGAATCCTTCTTGTCCCAACAACTCAGTAAATGCCCTTTCTAATTTTTCTTCTGTAAACTTCATTGCTTAGGCTTCTTCAATTTTTTTATGTCATTTTCAATTTCTTTCAAACTCTGTTCTTTCTCAATCGCTTTTTGTGCAATTTTATATTTTTCAAATTCGGCTTCTGATTTTTGCAATGCTTTTTCGTGGCTAATTTTTCCTGCGTGTGTTAAAAGTTCTCTTCCGTTGAGTTGTAAAATGCTATCCAAGCGTTGTATCCAATCTTTCATATACATTGGGGTTCGCTGTTGTGCCATTGTTTCGGCAAATGCCAAATATTGCTCCACCAACAAACCAAGTAGTTTTATTTCATCTTCGTTCAGGTAGTTTTTGGCAATACTTACATCTGATTTCTTTATGGAAACTGAATTTTTCTTGTCATACGATTGCATACCCAATAATGGTAAACTGGCATCTACTCTTCGATACACCAATTCAGCTGCTGTTTGCTCACTTAGAGCCCACAAGAGTTTGTTTTGAACCACTTTGAAAAACTCAATCGTTTTTTCGTCCTTGGGTTCGTAATCTATGCTGGTGGTATAAATGTCTTTTATTTTTTGATAGAAAAACCGTTCCGAAAGTCGTATTTCACGAATACGCTCTTGCAATTCGTTGAAATAGTTCATCGAATTTCCAGTCTTAAAACGGTCGTCATTCAAGGCGAAGCCTTTAATAATATATTCTTTGAGCCTTTGAGTTGCCCAAATTCTAAACTGAGTTCCTTGAGGTGACTTTACTCTGTAACCCACTGAAATAATAACATCAAGATTGTAGTAATTGAAAGCCTTTTGCTGAAATTCGGAAATTCCGAATTTCTTCATAGTGGCTGCTTCCTGCAACTCATTTTCCTCATACACATTTTTTATATGTTCGTTTATAGTCGATTTGGCTTTGCCAAACAGTGTTGCCATTTGGTCTTGGGTAAGCCAAACAGTTTTTTCCTCTAACCGCACATCTATTTTAATGTTACCGTCTGGGTTTTGGTATATAAGTATTTCGCTGTTCATCATCTAATTTTAAAATGGTAAATCATCATCTTCATTGAATTCAGAATTGGGAACGATTGCCGTTTTATTTTTAGCACCCTCAACAATAAATTTGGCTCTTTCAAAAAGTTCGTCAAATGTTAATATTTCAACATTTCTGCTGTCCCTTCTGAATAGCTCCAAAGTTTTCTTTTTTATCTCTTTTTCTAATGTATTGCTGGAATTTTCAAGTTCCTTCCAATCTCCAATTATTAAAATAAATTTTGAATCGTATGCTTTTTGCGTTAACGCTTCTCCGTTGATGTATTGCGGACTATCTAAACGAATTAATCCCGAAGCTTTATGTTCTAGTATTTGAGAAACAGATTCAATCAAGTCGTTTGAAAGTTTCCAAGAGTTGGAGCGGTTTCCCTTGTTCGCAAACAAAAGGG
>CAIZLM010000279.1 GCA_903933805.1 uncultured Bacteroidota bacterium
AAGCGTAAGCGGTGGCAACACGCCCTATGCCTACAATTGGTCCAATGGCGTCATCACCCAAGACCAGAGCGATATTCCTCCGGGTACCTATGTCGTGACAGTCACGGACAACAACAACTGTACCGCCACCCACACGGTGGTCGTAGCCGACAATACCATCACCATTACAACTTCCGGCACTACCATGCCGAATACCACCTGCAATACCAACAACAATGGGTCCATTGACCTCAGTGTTTCACCGGGTGGAACCTACGTGTACAGTTGGTCCAGCGGGGCCACGACACAGGATCTGACAAACTTGGCTCCCGGTAGCTATGCCGTCACGGTGACCAGTGGCGTGAGTTGTACCGCCACAGCGGAGTTTACCATTGCTGACCAGCCCAACGAACCCAATGCTACTTTTTCTACCGTGGAATCAACGTGCGACCTCACCAACGGCAGCATCAATCTTTCTGTAACAGGCGGGGTGACGCCTTATACCTTTATGTGGTCCACAGGTGCTATTACAGAGGATTTAAACAATATACTTGCCGGCAGCTACCAAGTTACTGTGACAGGGGCAAACGGCTGTACCGACGTGGCCGATATTTCAGTCTCCAACAACAATCCGATCATCACCATTTCCACCAGTGCCGTGAACAACACAAATTGTAATGGCATCGGCAATGGCAGCATCAATGTGACGGTTTCACCAACGGGAACCTACACGTTTCTGTGGTCCTCAGGCGCTACCACAGAAGATATCGGCAATTTGTTGCCTGATTCCTATACCTTGACGGTAACAGGCCAGGGGAGCTGTTCAGAAACTGCTTTTATTGAGGTTCCGGACGCCCCGCTCGAACCGGTGATTACCTACACCACCATCCAGTCCACCTGCGATCAGACAAATGGCTCCATCAACGTGAGCGTTTCAGGCGGTACGACCCCGTACACCTACCAGTGGTCCAACGGTGCACTCACGCAGGATTTGAACAACGTCCTCGCCGGTACGTATTTTGTCACGGTGACGGGCGCCAATGGCTGCACCGATGACGCTGACATTACCGTTGACAACAACAACCCGCCCATCAACGTCACGGCGTCGGTTGTGGCCAATACCACCTGTAATGGTAACTTTACGGGTGCAATCAACGCAAGTGTCAACCCTCCGGGCATGTACACTTTTTTATGGTCAACTGGCGCAACTACGCTGAGCATCTCAGGTCTGGCAGCAGAAACTTATACGATCACGGTCACTGGGGCTGGAAGTTGCATCCAAATATCCGAGTTCACGGTGCCAGAAAACGCGAATGTGCCGGTGGTTAATCCCAGTTTTGTGCAATCTACCTGCGACTTAACCAACGGTAGCGCCTCGATATCGGTGAGCGGAAGTGTCCCGCCCTATACTTTTATGTGGTCCAATGGGGCTACTACCCAGAATATCACGGGTGTTCTCGCAGGATATTACGAAGTAACCGTCACCGGTGTCAATGGTTGTACCACCGTGGAAGCGGTGGACATTCCCAACTTTAACCCGCCCTTCAGCATCAACGCGAATGTGCTCAACAATACCATTTGCAACAATGGCAATGGCAGTATTGATGTAAGTATCAATCCTCCTGGTGCATACACCTACACGTGGTCTAATGGGGCAACAACCCAGGATTTGACCAACCTGCTTCCCGGCCCGTATGAGCTTACGGTGAGCGCTGGCGGATCCTGCGTGGAAGTGGAATCATTCTTTATTGAAGACAACCCGAACCAACCCAACCTGACTTTTTCACAGGTGGATGCCAACTGCGGACTGAACAACGGCAGCATCAATCTTTCGGTGACGGGCGGTGTTACGCCCTATTCCTACAGCTGGTCCAATGGCGCTTCCACGCAGGACTTGAACAACGTATCCGGTGATGTTTACAATGTCACGGTAACTGGAAACAATGGGTGTTCCTCGGTGGAGGGTATCGTGCTGAACGACAATGAGATTCCCGTCAGCGTTGACGCAGTGGTGACGGGAAAAACGTCTTGTATCACGAACAATGGATCCATTGCACTTACCATTACCCCGTCGAATGCCACCATCCTGTGGGAAAACGGTACCAATGCCATCATCCGAAACAACCTGGCCCCGGGTATCTATTCCGTCACGGTCAGTGCCGGGGGCACTTGCACCGAAACCGCTGATTTTGAAATTTTTGACAACACAGAATATCCGGCATTGACCACCGAAATAACGCCAGGCTATTGCAGTATCCCCAATGGCTCCGTTGACTTGGAAGTGACCGGTGGTATCGAGCCATACAAATACAAATGGTCCAACCTTCAGACCAATCAGGATATTGCAAACCTCGCACAGGGTACTTATACCGTAACGGTTACCACGGCGGCAGGCTGTAGTGCCGAAACAACCGTTTTTGTACCCAACAACGATATCCCCATTCAGCTGAATGGCGTAGTGTATGATAACCTCGCCTGTGTGCCTCCACTCAACGGCGCTATTGACTTGTTGCTGGATCCGGAAGGCTACAATTATAATTTTAATTGGTCAAATGGCTTAAACACCCAAAATCTGGCCAATATCCCGCCGGGTATTTACACGGTGACGGTGAAGTTGGGATCGAGTTGCACGGCAACCGGAACCTATGAGGTGCTAAATGCTGCTATTGCCCCCAATCTTTCTGTAGCCGGAATTCCTGCTACCTGTGGCTTGAGCAATGGCGGAGCTAATCTCAGTGTCACGGGCGCAACGGATCCTTACACCTATCATTGGTCAAACAATGCGAGTACGGAAGACTTGAGCAACGTACTACCCGGAAACTATGCCGTAACGGTTACGGATTTCTATGCCTGTTCGGCTACCACCAGCGTTACTATTGCCAACAACAACATCGCCCTGAACATCACCAATGTGATGACAGAGAATACATCTTGTGCGACGCCAAATGGCGCCCTTAACATCACGGTTACACCAACCGGTGGTTATGGATACAGTTGGTCCAATGGCAGCACCACGGAAGATCTCTCAGGATTGCCCCCCGGCAGCTATTCGGTAACCGTTACCGCAGGCAGCAGTTGTGTTTCTTCTGCAACATTCCAGGTGGTCAACAATACGTCTGATCCAGTCATTGTGCTGGCAATAACAGCGGCAATTTGCACCAACCCCAATGGCGCCATCGACCTCGCTGTGAGTGGCGCCACGACACCCTATCTGTACAATTGGTCAAACGCTTCTACCACGGAGGACTTAACAGCTTTGCTGCCAGGAACGTATAAAGTGACTGTGACAGGCGCCAATGGCTGCACAACCGACACGATTCTTTTTGTGCCCAACAATAGTTCTACTTTTAGCCTGAGTGGAGCAACCCAGGCACTGACCAATTGTGCCGCAGCCAATGGCGCCATTGATCTGACCGTTACACCGGCAGGACCTTATACCTATGCTTGGTCCACCAGTAGTACAACGCAGGACATCGCCAATCTTGTGGCGGGTATTTATACCGTATCCGTAACCGAAACGGGAACTTGTACGGCTTCTATTTCCTTCATCATCTCCGATGATCGGACCTATCCAACCAGTGCCCAAACCATTGCAGCCGAACTGTGCAACTTGCAAAATGGCAGTGTCAATTTGACGGTGAGTGGGGGAGAAATACCCTATTCATTCTCGTGGGCCAGTGGTCAAATGACGGAGGACCTGATCAATATTTCCGACGGTGTGTACGCGGTTACCATCTCTGGCGCCAACAAGTGCACCACCACCGCCACCGCGTTTGTCCCAGACAACAGTGTTACTTTCTCCATCGCGGGAGCGCCAACGAACAATACCTCCTGTGTGGTAAACAACGGGGCTATCAATATCACCGTGGATCCGACGTTGCCAGGTTCGGGATTGAACTATACATATGGGTGGTCCAACAGTTTAACGACCCAGGATTTGTCCAATATCGCTGCCGGCAACTACGTGGTGACGGTGAGCGCGGGCGGAACCTGTACCAGTACGGCCAACTATACCATTGTCAACGATACACAAGCCCCGACCATTGCCGAAGTAGTTTCTGCGGCTTTCTGTGGTCAAAGCAGTGGCAGTGTGGATGTTTCGGTGACGGGTGGACAAGGGCCCTACAGTTATCTTTGGTCAACCATGGCCGTTTCTGAAGACCTGTTGGCTATTCCTCCCGGCAACTATGCGCTGACGGTTACAGGCAGCAATGGATGTACCAGTGTGGACACCTATGTAATTCCCGAAAATGTGACCATTCCTTCCATTTCCGGTTCGACTACGCCCAATACCTCCTGTGTGGCAAACAACGGGGGGATTGTATTGACCGTCACACCGGCACTCACGTACACGTATCATTGGGCCGGGGGACAAACAACCCCTTTCCTTCAAAATGTTCAAGGCGGTAGCTACACCGTGACGGTGAGCGCTGGAGGCTCTTGTACGGCCCAAGCCTCTTTCAATGTACCCAGCAACGTGGCCATTGTTAACATTGTTGGATCCCTCACCAATGTACTGTGCTTCGGTAATAATACAGGGGCGATCAACATCAACGTGGGTGGTGGCACAGAGCCATACAGCTACAATTGGTTGCCAGCTGCCGGAAATATAGAAGATTTGAGCAGCCTAAACGCCGGTATGTACACTGTAACGGCAACTGATATCAATGGATGTTCTGCCACAGCGTCATTCACCGTGACACAGCCTGCAAACAGCGTTCTGGTTGCTTGTAGCAATGTCAGCGACGTGACAGCACCCACGGTGACCGATGGCAAGGGTGCGGTGACCATTTCCGGCGGAACAGCGCCCTACAACGTAGATTGGAATCCCGGTGGTGCACAAAGCAATGTTGTTCCTGGGGTATTCAATCTTACCAATTTGGCCCAGGGCGCTTATCAGGTGACGGTGACCGATGCCAACGGATGTACCGCACCCTGTGGGTTCAATATTGGGTTGGTACCTTGTACCACAGCGGTGGGAACGATGGGCAATGGTTTATTGTCTCGGTGCGGCCCCGGTTGTATTACCGCAAATTACAGTGCTGTGGGTCAAATTTTGGATCCAAACGACGCACTCCAATTTATCTTACACGAGGGAAGTGGAAATCAGATTGTCAATGAAATTGCGCGGAGTAACCAACCGACATTCTGTTTCAATCAGGCCACCATGGATTATGGCACGACATATTATATTGCTGCTGTAGCAGGCAATGCCAATGCCGGCGGTAATGTGATTTTGGGTGCGTACTGTTCCGTAGTTTCTGCGCCAACACCGATTGTGTTCCAAGAGAAACCGGTGGCCAATATCAACCAGCCAATACCATTAAACTGTGAGGTTCGGGAAACAAACCTGATCGGCAGTTCCAGCTTGCCCGGCGCTACCTATGCCTGGAGTACCGTGCTTGGCACTTTGATTGGAAATGTGACGCAGGCCAATGCCAAAGCGGGCCTCGCCGCATCTTATCAGTTGGTTGTCAATGTCAATGGTTGCAAAGATACCGCGTCTGTACAGGTAACGGACATCAGCAATCAACCTCTTGCGATCGTTGCAGCTACACCAGACGACCTGTTGGATTGCGTCATCAATCAGATCACGCTTTCCGGAACAGCCGAAGGGACCTTTAATGCCAACACCATCTGGATCAGCAATGGCAATACGTACTCCCCTGGTACCGCCATCCAGATCGATGAGCCTGGGACATACCAATTTGTGATCCTGGATACCCTTACCCGGTGTTCCGATACTGCCGTGATCATCATCAATGAAGATTTGGTGTATCCAGCACTTTTCATCAATCCTCCTACGTTGCTGACCTGTGCCAATCCCACGGCAACCTTGGTGGGCGGTTCGCCGTTCCAGGGAATTCAGTTTAGGTGGGCCACCATTTCGGGTACAGATACGACCTACTTGGCCAATGGCACATCGGTTGCCGTGAGTGCCCCCGGCACCTATTGGCTTTTTGGAATTGATCCGGTCAACAAATGTAAAAACGCAACATTTACCGTTGTCAATGCCAATCAAATAAGTCCAACGGCCGATGCTGGCGTTCCTTTTAGCATGAAATGTTACGGGGAAACAGCCAACCTCGATGGGACCGGCTCCTTCAGTATTGGGGGTATGACTTTCAAGTGGACCACCGGCAACGGAGACTTATTATCGGGCGCCAATACCCCTTCCCCGGTTATCAGCAAACCCGGCACGTACGTATTGCTTGTGACCGATGCGGTAAATGGTTGTACAGATACCGATGTGGTGTTGATTACGCCGGTAGATCCAACGGCATTGGCAACGGTGAATCAACCACCGTGTTATGGTGATAAAGGTTCAATTCGGGTGGATGAGGTCATTGGTGGAAGACCACCAATACAGTTTTCCTTGAACAGTGCGCCATTTACGACCCAAGGTTATTTTAAAAATCTAGAGCCGGGCCCTTACACGGTGGTGGTTCAAGATGCAGAGGGTTGCAGCACCACGTTGACCGCCTTGTTGGTTGAACCCGCTGAATTCCAGGTACTTGTTACCCCGGAAGTGACCATTGGGTTGGGTGATAGCTACCAGATTTCGGCACAAATAAACCTCCCACTGACGCAGATACAGTCGGTGCTGTGGACACCATCAACCGGCTTGAGTTGCGATACGTGTTTGTCATTGGTGGCCTCCCCTTTCCTTTCAACCCAATACAAAGTGTCGGTAAAAACCGATGCCGGTTGCCGGGATGAGGCTACCCTTCGTCTGTTGGTTGATCGCCGGGTAGATGTGTATATTCCCAATATTTTCTCCCCCAATGGCGACGGTGAAAACGATGAGTTTACCATTTTTGCCGATCAGAAGGCCGTGGTTAATATCCACTACCTACAGGTTTATTCGCGCTGGGGAGAACTGCTTTGGGAGCGCCATGATTTCCCGCCCAATGATGTTTCGTTGGGTTGGGATGGCACATTTCAAGGTTTGCCAATGAACCCCGCCGTATTTGTGTACCAAGCTGAATTGGAGTTTATTGACGGCCGTAAAGAGTTGTTCAAGGGTGATGTGACCTTGGAAAGGTAGAAATTTCGTAACTGGATAGGAGGCACGCTGCCTGGCCCAAAAAATGGCCACTTTTTTTTCTCAGACGCGACCACGCTAACCAGTTACAAATTTCCAACCTGTGATTTCTCTATAAAAGGCAAGTCCCTCCTCCGGATTCCGGGAGAGGGACTTGCCTTTTATAGAGAAATCACAGGTTACAGGAAAATGCAGGTCGAAGCCAATTCAACAACGACTTCGGAGCTTTTATTCCTCGTTTTCAAAAAACACCTTGTAGAATTTTTTGCCTTTGTCTTCATCGAAACCGCGTTCGATCAGATCGCGGCGTCCGTGGACATAGATGTGAAAGTTTTTGTCGAGCTTGAGAATACTCTTAAAAACCTTAAATTCTTTCTTGACGGCTTGGTCGCTGATGTCAAATTTATCTTCCAGCGGTACCGCATAAGCTTTGGCGTACTGATCCCTGAATTCGTGGAAAGCCTCTTGTCTTTCTGCTTCTGGGAAAATGTTGTTGGCAAAATCTTCTACTTCAAACGTATCGTTGTCTTTGAAATAATCGCCGGATCGGTTGAGTAAATCTATGGTTTCGGTGCGATCGAAACCAAATTTGAAAGGTGCTTTTTGGGTGATGAATTCACTGGCTAGGCTGATGTAGTGGCGGGTATTGAAGTAGTTGTCTTCAATCGGTCGGAGGCGTAAAAACTCATCTTTCCAAAAGGAACGCTCTTCCTTTTTGGTAACGGTATCAATGGCACAAATACGGTAGCCCTCTGCTTCATCCATGTTGAAAATCAGGGCCGCCACCTGCATTTTTCCGGTGGGTATGCCCTCAAGCACACTGATGGCAAAGGATTCGGGTGTCCGTTCTGTTTTCAGGTAGGAATCTTTTGATTGTACCTTCCAAAGTCCGATGGCGCTGGTGGCTTCTCCTTCCAGTTGTAGGTCTTCGAAGTGCGCCACGAAGAATTCACCGCCTTGAATCTTTGGGTTTTCGCTGTGGTGATACAGCATTTGCGCCAGTTGTGCGGCTTGCTCCACCAACGTGTCAGGATCTTGAAAAATAGTGGCACAGACCTGAAAAATAGGGTGGTTGGTCACGTCCTCTTCGTGGTGGAAATAAAAAAACTCTTGGGTTTTTTCAAAGGGTTTGAGCATGGTGGTGAGGATCATTTCCTCGGCCACGTCGTGAAGGGACACGAGGGTTTGTTTGGGAATCACCACACCTTCGTAGCGGTTCTTATTGCCCACCCAAGTGGCCAAAAAACGGGTGAGTCGGGTAGCTGAAAAATCGAGCATCTTGGAATGGTGAATATTACGTGAGGAATGAGGACTTTTGCCGGAGGTACTGTACAACTGCGCTGCAAAAGTACAGAACTCACGCGGCCCTTACCAGGATTTTTCTGCTTTGTTCCGTGCTGCTTTTATCCACACAACCCCTTTGATATTCGTGACAATCGCCGTAAATACCAGGTTCTTACTCCCGGGCCAACTGGAAGGTTTTGGTTGGTACACCCATGAAATTGTCCGTCGGATGGTTTTGCAACATCCCGAAGACCACTTCATTTTTTTGTTTGACCGCCCCTTTGACCCGCGGTTTGTGTACGCATCCAATGTGACGCCGTTGGTGGTCTCTCCGCCTGCCAGACATCCGATATTGTTTAGGTTATGGTTTGAATTTTCTGTGCCACGGGTCTTGCGCCGTCATGGGGCAGAGGTTTTTTTCTCCCCGGATTCCATGTGCAGTTTTCGCACGCCGGTACCGACGGTGATGACCTGTCATGATTTGGTACCCTTGCATTTTCCGGAACAAATAGCGGTCAGGCACCGACGTTTTTTGCTGAAATTCATCCCAAAATGGCTTCATCGAGCAGAGAAGGTGTTGACCGTTTCTGAATTTGTCCGGACAGACATCATCGACACCTGCGCCATCGCTGCCGACAAAGTTGTTGCCGTTTACAACGGTTGCCGCGATGGTTTTTTCCCCTTACGTGATACTGAAAAACAAGCCGTTCGGGTACAATACGCCGATGGGTACGACTATTTTTTTTACGCTGGCGCCATCCATCCCCGCAAAAATGTACCCCGGTTGTTGCGGGCTTTTGACCAATTTAAGGTTAATACCGGTGCATCGGTAAAATTATTGCTGGCTGGGCGTTTTGCTTGGCAAACGGGCGAGGTGCGCTCCGTTTGGGAGGCATCGCAATACCGAGACGATATACATTTTTTAGGATATGTGGGGGAGGAAGCCTTGCCGCGCTTAACAGCTGCCGCGATGGCTTCCGTGTATGTATCCATCAGCGAGGGATTTGGGTTGCCCTTGGTGGAAGCAATGGCGTGTGAGACGCCTGTCATCACGTCTAATACCAGCTGTTTGCCGGAGGTAGCCGGAGTTGCTGCGTTATTGGTGGATCCATTTTCGGAGACCGCAATTGCTACCGGAATGGAAAAAATATACGCTGATCGAGCTTTTGCGAATCAGTTGGTCTTAAAAGGCAGGGAACAACTGAAAAAATTCAGTTGGGACAGCGCAGCTGAACAAGTGTATGCGCTGCTAAAAACAACAGCGAAACACCCATAATTTGAGTTCGTGCATGGCTTCAGAAACCCAAAACACCCATTGATTAGGCTGCTGCCACCAATCGATGCTCTTTGGTCTGTATGTTGGAGGACGTTCCCATGGCCAACGCGCCGATTTGATCAGGCGTATAATGGTGGTTGATCAATTCATATACCTCCATGGCTTGGTCTCTGGTAATGGATGGAAATTCATCCAAAAACTCATTGACGCTGACGCCGATTCTGAGGAAATCATAGAACGTCTCGATGCGAACGCGGGTACCGCTGAAGACTGGAGCTCCATCCTGGATTTCAGGATGTACGGTGATAATTGTAGCGAAGTGATTCATTTCCGGAACAGCTGATTATGAATTGAACAGATTCAGGCCGGAATTATACAATACTTTCATGGTAGGATTAATGCTTAAATGTACAATAGAAATGATAACAGCAGCGAAAGTATGCAAAGTTTTCAATTTGCAAAATTATGTTAATGAAAACTTTTTTATTTCCTGTAATTAGCATGAAAAAGGCAGAATAACCCGCCATAACGATTGTTTTTCACAAGTATTTTTCGCCAGTTTTTTCTTTCACAATGGCGGTAACCTGCTTTATTTCCTGTTCTTTGCTTTTTGGGTATATCAGGAGTACATCGTTCTCATCCACCACAATATAGTCGTGCAGGTCTTTGAGGACGGCCAGTTTGCCTGCGGGTAGCCGCACGAGGCAATTACTGGTGTCCAGGGCGATGGTTTGCCCGCCCAGGAGGGCATTGTCGTGGGCATCTTTGGGGCATTCTGCATGGAGGCTTGCCCAAGTACCCAGGTCACTCCAGCCAAATTCTGCTGGGATGGTGTACACATTGTCGGCTTGTTCCATGATGGCGACGTCCACTGCGACATTGGGCGTTGTGGGGTATTCCCGGTCGATGAACCCCTGTTCCCCAGGTCCATTCCATTGGCCGGCACATTTTTCCAGGATATTGAAAATTTCCGGAGCGTATTTCTGGTAGGCTCTCAGGATGGATTGCACGTTCCAGATGAAGATACCGGCGTTCCACAGGTATTCGCCAGAGGCGACAAACGCCCTGGCGGTATCAGCGTTGGGCTTTTCAGCAAATCGCTTCACCTTAAAGATGCCGGATTGTGTTTCGTCGGCCATTTGAATATAGCCGTAGCCGGTATCAGGGCGAGCGGGTTGGATGCCGAGGGTGAGGAGTGCGTCTTCCCGCGCAGCGAAGTCTAGCGCAAGGTTTATTTTCTCCAGGAACGCTTGTTCCTTTAAAACGATGTGATCACTGGGCGCAATCACAAAATTGGCTTTAGGGTCCAATGCTGCCAGTTTCATGGCGGTGTAACACACGCAGGGAGCCGTGTTGTTGCGGCTTGGCTCGCAGAGGATCTGATTGTCGGAAATTTCCGGAATCTGCTCTTTCACCAAATCTTTGTAAAGGGCGTTGGTAACAATAAAAATGTGACTGGCTGGGCAAATGGGTAAGAAGCGCTCGAAGGTAAGGCGCAACAAACTTTTTCCGGTGCCCAACATATCGAGAAATTGTTTGGGGCGAGATTCGCGGCTGCCAGGCCAGAATCGGCTGCCGACGCCGCCAGCCATGATGGCAACATAGGTGTGATTGGACATAATAATCGTTTTATAAAACCATTAAATCGTTTCTACAGTTGGTGCTTTACCGCTTCATATACCCGTTGAACACCCGCTTCCAAGTTGATGGTCGCCTGCCAACCCAGCGATTTTAGTTTCTGTACGTCCATCAGTTTGCGTGGGGTGCCATCGAGTTTGGTAGGGTCAGTTTTGATGGTTCCTTTGAAGCCAACAATATTGGCGACCATTTGAGCCAATTCCAGGATGGTAATGTCTGTCCCGGTGCCGATATTGACCAAACCGGGTTCGTCGTAATGCTGCATCAGGAAGTAACAGGCATCGGCAAGGTCGTCCACGTGTAAAAACTCCCGGCGGGGCGTTCCACTTCCCCAAATGGTTACTTCCGGGGCATTATCGTGTACGGCTTGGTGGAATCTGCGCAACATGGCTGGTAGTACATGGCTGTTTTCGGGGTGGTAATTGTCATTGGGGCCATAGAGATTGGTGGGCATAACGCTCACAAAATGACAACCATATTGATACCGATAAGCATCACACAACTTGATACCGGCGATTTTGGCAATCGCATAAGGTTCGTTGCTGGACTCGAGCGGGCCCGTGAGCAGCGCGTCTTCCTGAAGGGGTTGGGGCGCCATTTTGGGGTAAATACACGATGATCCAAGAAACATCAATTTTTCTACGCCATTCAAATACGCAGCGTGGATCACATTGGCCTCGATCATCAGGTTGTCGTATAAAAACTCCGCCCGGAAAGTATTGTTGGCGAAGATACCACCAACCTTGGCCGCCGCCAGGAACACGTGCGTAGGTTTTTCTTTTCTAAAAAACTCCGTTACTTCCAATTGGTTGCGCAAGTCAAGATCCTTGGATCCAGCCAATACAAAATCTTGGTAACCTTCCTGTGTTAATTTCCGTAGAATGGCAGAACCGACCATTCCACGGTGACCGGCAACAAATATTTTGGAATTTTTTTTCATGCCGTTTTATTGCTTTTTTGATAAAAAAGTTACCAATAAGGATAATATCGTATCTTTACAAAGCTATTCATTAACTATAACCAACTAAATTATGATCAAAATCTTTGATGAAATCAAACAAAAAGTAGCAGAAGCAGAAGCGGATGTTGCTAAATTCGTAGCCGGGAACGCTGCTGCTGGCAGCCGTGTGAGAAAGGCCATGCAAGAGTTGAAAGACCTTGCACAAACCGTGCGCAAAGAAGTTCTTGAAACCAAAGAAGCCAGAAAAGCGAAGTAATTTCTGCCCAAAAGCTGAATGAAGGCGGGGTGTCTTGTGGATACCCCGTCCTCGTTTTGTTTACAAATCCCCTCCCCAGTTGCTTGTTTGGCTTGCGACAACCTTCAATTTTCGTTTGTTTTTCAAGTGTAAATGTAAGCCCAATAATGCGGCTACCTCAGCACTATCTTTTTGACATTCAAGGAGTTGTTCAGGTGAATAATATTGGTTTACAAAATGAGTGTCAAAATCTCCCCCCACAAAAGCCGGATGTTCCATAACAAAAACGCCAAAGGGTAGGGTGGTGGCAACGCCCGCTACTTCGTACGCCCCAATGGCTTCTTTCATCTTCTGGATGGCCTCTGATCGGGATGCGCCATGTACCACCAGTTTTGCGAGCATTGGATCGTAGTAAATCGGGACTTCCATGCCTTCCTCATATCCACCGTCAACCCGAATACCCGGTCCGACCGGTATGCTGTATTTTTCCAAGGTGCCAACGCTGGGCAGGAAGTTGTTGAGTGGGTCCTCGGCATAAACACGCAGCTCCAGCGCATGACCATTAATCCGCAGGTCTTGCTGGGTAAAGTCTAAGGGTTCGCCCCTGGCCACCCGTATTTGCCATTCAACCAAGTCGAGGCCCGTGATCATTTCTGTCACCGGATGCTCCACTTGCAAGCGGGTATTCATTTCTAGGAAGTAAAAATTTCGCGCGGCATCTACCAAGAACTCTACGGTACCCGCACCCACATAGTTGCAGGCTTGCGCAACGCGGACTGCCGCTTCGCCCATGGCTTGGCGCAGGGAGGGTGTCATGATGGCCGATGGAGCCTCTTCTACCACTTTTTGGTGACGTCGCTGAATGGAACACTCCCGTTCAAAGAGGTAAACAATGTTGCCATGGGTATCTCCCAGCACCTGTACCTCGATATGACGCGGACCGGTTACGTATTTTTCTATGAAAACTGCGCCATCTCCAAAAGCCGAAACGGCTTCTGAAATGGCGCGTTCCATTTGTTCTTGTGTGTCTTCCTCCCGATCAATTACACGCATTCCCTTGCCGCCTCCCCCGGCGGAAGCTTTGATGAGGATCGGGTAGCCGATGCTTCTGCCAATTTCTTTGGCCATTTCAACGTCGGTAATGGCTTCTTCTATTCCCGGCACCATGGGCACATCGAATGCTTTTGCCGCTTTTTTTGCCGCCAGCTTGCTGCCCATGACCTCGATGCTTTCCGGACGAGGACCGATGAAAGTGATTCCGGCAGCTTCCACCATCCGCGCAAAGGCGGCGTTTTCACTGAGAAATCCGTAGCCTGGGTGAATACCATCAACCCCCAATTGCCTGGCAACCTCGATAATTTTCTCGCCACGCAGATAACTTTGGGCAGAAGGCGCCGGACCGAGTAACACGGCTTCGTCCGCAAAGCGAACGTGCGGCGCCTGGCGATCAGCCTCCGAATAAACAGCCACAGTGGCAATGCCCATTCGCTGGGCCGTGCGCATGATGCGGAGGGCAATTTCGCCCCGATTGGCAACGAGGATTTTCTTCATGGTTATTTTTTCTGTTCTTTTGCCCAGGTATCTTTCAAGGTAACTGTTCGGTTGAACACCATCTTTTCCGGCGTTGCATCAGGATCAACACAAAAATAGCCGATTCTGGTAAATTGGAACCGGTCGCCCATCGCGGCAGTTGCCAGTGCTGGCTCGACGTAAGCATTGTCCATGATGCGTAGAGAATCAGGGTTTATGGTGGACTTGAAGTCTTCCTCCGCTGCAGGGTCTTCTACTGTAAACAGCCGGTCGTACAGGCGTACTTCGGCACGCACAGCATCGGCTGCTGAAAGCCAGTGAATGACACCCTGAGGCTTGAGTCCGGAGGTATCTTCACCGGAGCGACTTTCCGGCACATAGGAACAGTGGAGCTCGACCACTTTTCCAGCTGCATCTTTCACCATTTCCTCACAACGGATGATAAAACCCGATTTGAGTCGAACCATACCACCGGGAGAAAGGCGGAAATATTTGGGGGGCGGATTTTCCATAAAGTCATCCTGTTCAATCCACAGTTCCCGGGTGAAGGCGATTTTCCGTTTGCCACTTTCCGGATCTTCCGGGTTGTTTTCTGTTTCCATCCATTCCGTTTGTAGTGCATCCAAGTTGGTAATCACGACTTTAAGCGGATCCAACACAGCAAAACGGCGCAGCGAACGGCGGTTTAAGTCTTCCCGGATGCAAAATTCTAGCAGGGAAAGCTCAATTGAATTTTCGCGTTTGGCAATACCAATACGGTGGGCAAATTCGCGGACGCTTTCAGGGGTATATCCCCTGCGGCGGATGGCAGAAATGGTTGGCATGCGTGGGTCATCCCAGCCACGCACATGGTTTTCTTCCACCAATTGTTTGAGCTTGCGTTTGCTCATGACCGTGTACTTCAGGTTAAAACGGGCAAACTCGTACTGTTTGGTAGGGAAAATATCCAAGGTTCGGATACACCAGTCGTACAATTCCCGGTGTGGAATAAACTCCAAGGTGCAAATGGAGTGTGTAATGTGCTCGATACTGTCACTTTGTCCGTGCGCCCAGTCATACATGGGATAGATACACCAAGCATCCCCTGTACGGTGGTGGTGGGCGTGTTTGATGCGGTACAGATAGGGGTCACGCATGTGCATATTGGGCGATGCAAGGTCAATTTTGGCTCGAAGGGTACAGTGCCCATCCGGGTATTCGCCGGCCTTCATTTTTTCGAACTGAAGGAGGTTCTCCTCGGGGGTGGTATCGCGGTATTGTCCTGGCGACCCGGGCGTGGTGGGCGTACCTTTCAAGGCAGCTACTTCTTCAGGACTTGAAAAGTCAACATAGGCTTTTCCTTTGGAAATGAGCACTTTGGCCCATTCATACAATTGCTCAAAGTAATTGGAAGCGTAAAAAATATTTGCAGGTTCGAAACCCAACCAGCGCACGTCGTCAATGATGCCTTCCACAAATTCTGTGTCCTCGGTAACGGGGTTGGTATCGTCAAAACGCAGATTGGTGCTGCCGCCATACTTCTGCGCGAGGCCGAAGTTCAGACAAATACTTTTGGCATGCCCAATGTGCAGATACCCATTGGGCTCCGGTGGAAAGCGGGTCAGGATACTGTTGTATTTTCCGGATGCTAGATCAGCTTCAACAATTTCTTCGAGGAAGTTGAGTGATTCGTGGTTTGTGGTACTCATGTTTTATGTTGCTTAGTACTGATTGTCTGAAGTTACATTCTACCCGGCATTTCTATGCCCAACAGCCCCATTCCGCGCTGTAAAACCTTGCCCACCGTATTGCTCAAGGTGAGTCGGAAAGCCTTTGTTTCCAGGTTTTCAGCGTTGAAAATACTTAAATCGTGCCAAAAACGGTGGTAGCTTTTCGCCAGGGTATAGCAATAGTTGGCCACCATGGAGGGGTCATATTCTTTGGCGGCGGCGGCAACGATGGCGGGGAAATCATGCAAGGCGGCCAAGAGGTCCTTTTCCTGCGGTTGTAAATCGTTGTATTGCCAGGCCAAAGAAAGGTCAATGTTTTCTTTTTCAACCCGTTGCATCAACCCGTTGATGCGGACAAAGCTGTACTGAATATAGGGACCTGTTTGTCCTTGTAAGTCCACCGACTCCTCCGGGTTGAAAATCATCCTTTTTTTCGGATTGACTTTAATGATGAAGAACTTGAGCGCTCCCATGCCCACCCGTCGTAGGTTTTCTGTCTTTTCTGTTGGTGAAATACCCTCAATTTCTCCCCGCTCTTTGGATTGATCGTCGGCAAGTTTGACGACTTCTGCGATCAGGTCATCGGCATCAACCACAGTGCCTTCCCGGGTTTTCATACGCCCGGTTGGAAGTTCCACCAGTCCGTAGGAGAGGTGGTGTAGCCCTTCAGCGTAGGGCTCGTCTAGCCTTCTCAGGATTTCAAAGAGTACTTGAAAATGGTAGTTTTGTTCATCGGCTACAACGTACACAAATTGCTCACAACCAAGCTCTTGAAAGCGCATTCTGGCTGTTCCCAAGTCTTGTGTGATGTAAACAGAGGTGCCATCGGCCCGCAAGACTACTTTGTGATCCAGTCCGGCATCGGTTAAATCTATCCACACGGAACCATCTTCTTTTTGGTAGAAAACACCTTTTGAAAGTCCATCTTCCACGATGTCTTTGCCGAGCAGGTAAGTTTTGCTTTCGTAATAAAGATGGTCGAAGGTGACGCCAAGGTCTGTGTATGTTTTATCGAATCCGGCATACACCCAGCCGTTCATTTTCTTCCAAAGGGTCAGGGTTTCAGGGTCATTTTCTTCCCATTTCAGGAGCATTTCCCGGACTTCAGCGCCCAATTCAGCGTATTCATTGAACCACTTGTTTTTGAAATCCTTGAAAAAATCTTTTTCCGAAAGACCTGGTTTGAGGTGGGTTTCGAGCAGTGTTTTTGCCGTGTCGCTTTGCTGCCACGCCTCATATTCTGCTCGGATTTTTTGTTCAAACAGCACGTACCAATCACCCACAAAATGGTCACTTTTGATGCCGGTGCTGTCAGGTGTTTGCCCGTCGCCGAATTTTTTCCAAGACAACATGCTTTTGCAAATGGCAACGCCCCGGTCATTGATAATTTGTGTTTTGACCACGTCGTAACCAACGGCCTCCAATATGCAGGAGCAAGACCATCCTAGCAAAATATTTCGGATGTGGCCCATGTGCAGGGGTTTGTTGGTATTGGGCGAGGAAAATTCTACCATCACCTTTTTTCCGTTGCGGGGTTGTCGGCCAAAATCAGGATTGGCGTTGGTCTCTTGAAGGAAGTTTAGCCAAAATGCAGCACTTATTTCTACGTTTAAGAAACCCTTTACGACATTGAATGCGGTAATTTCTGAAACGTTCTGCACCAAAATCGCTCCGATTTCTAAGGCTGTGGCATCGGGCGATTTTTTTGAAATTTTTACAAAAGGAAAGACAACGACCGAATAATCGCCGGTAAAGTCGGACGGTGTGGTGTTCACCATGACTTTAGATGGATCGCAAGGCCCGCCATATAGCTGTTCAACTGCTTGCGCAACAGCATTTTGGAGTGTATTGATTATATTCATGGAAATGTTGTGCTCAGAATGAGCGGGCAAAAGTAGCAGTTTTTGGGGGATGACGGATGCATAGATGACGGATACCGGCATTGAAATTTATTTTTTCTGCCGGTATCCGCCATTGCATCTTTAAAATTATCGAATCAAGGTGGTATTCCCCTTGTAAACATCGGTTTCCCCATCGATGTACTCAACTTCCAGCACCCAGACAAATACACCAGGATCCAAGGGCTGACCTTTGAAATTGCCGTCCCAGCCTGTTTGGTCGTCATTGAATGCAAAATTTTTGGCCTCGTACACCATTTCACCCCACCGGTCATAAATTCTGAATGCCAGTACTTTGGAGGTGTTTTGGCCGTGTACCAACAACAGGTCATTGTTCAAATCGCCGTTGGGGCTGAATGCCGTCGGAACAAACACTTTGCGCGGGCGCTCTACGGAGATCAATATTTGATCTTTTGCGCGGCATCCGGCTGAGTCGGTAGCCGTAATGTCAAAATAGTGGTTGCTCTGGAGGTTGTACACGGAAGGATTCAAACAATCAAGGCAGCTCAACCAAGTGCTGTCCTCTGGTGCCCAAGACAGTTGATAGTTTCCGCTGTTGTTGGAAACCAAGGCCAATAGCTGCGTGTCGCGGCCTAGTAATATCCTGAAATCAGGCCCAAGGTCAACGTCGAGCTTTGCCGTTTGCGTCACTTCAATGGTGGGTAATACCAGCAAGCAGCCATTGTTGTCTATTATTTTAGGTTCATAAAAACCGGCATTTAGCCCTATTTGCGCAATTGATCCGTTGTATGGTTGATCGTCGAGGGCATACCGGTAGGGTGGGGTGCCCCCTGCCGGATGAAAAATT
>CAIZLM010000280.1 GCA_903933805.1 uncultured Bacteroidota bacterium
AATCAGTTGCGAAATATCACCATTCCTCATGAAAACATATACACCAACAATCCGGCGAAACCTCCAAACAAACCCGTGAAGGCTTTTTTCATGTGCTCAAATGATGTCCCAATTTCTTTGCCAAATCGTTGAATTCTCTCCAGAATAACATTACATTTGCATAAAACCAAACCATTACATTTCCCCAATTCAAATGAATATATTGAAAATTCTCCTGATTGAAGATTCTCCTGAACACCGCGACAACCTCTCTGATATACTTACGTTAAAGGGATATACCGTTGGTACTGCTGAAAATGGAAAAATTGGCGTCGAAAAAGCATTGAAAGAAAAACCGGACTTGATAATTTGTGACGTAATGATGCCCGAGTTGGATGGATATGGCGTCTTACAAATATTGGGTAACAATCAAAAAACCGCAGACATCCCTTTTATCTATCTTACTGCACTGTCAGACCGGGACGACTTTAGACGCGGAATGTCGCTGGGGGCGGATGACTATATTACCAAGCCATTTGACGTGACACAATTACTCCAAACCATTGAAAGGAGGCTTCATAAAAGTGAGCGATTGCGAAAAGTATCAACCCTCAACGCCCCTTTTGAAGGCTTTGTGAATGAAGCCAAAGCGCTCGAGATGATGGAAAATCTATCGTCAGACCGGGAACTTCGCCATTTCCAAAAAAAAGATATTGTTTACGCCGAAGGAGAGCATCCCAGGTATTTATACTACTTGGAAAAAGGGACCGTAAAATTGTTCAAAAGTAACGAAGAAGGGCGCGAGTATATCATTAACATAGCCGGTCCCGGAACTTTTTTAGGTTACCTCTGCCTACACAAAAACGATAAACACACCGAAAGTGTGACCGTATTGGAGCCCTCAGATATCAGGCTCATTCCAATGGCTGAATTCCATTCACTGGTATTCAGTAATCGGGATGTCAATGCCCGATTCATCAAATTACTGGCCAATCACGTCGCCGAACAGGAACAAATGCTGCTAGAATTGGCTTACAACTCCGTTCGAAAGCGCGTAGCATCGGCGCTCATACTACTCCATGATCAGGGTATAAACAACATACATTTTCAACGTGATGACTTGGCTGCAATCGTTGGCACAGCAAAAGAAACGCTGGTCCGTACCCTCTCAGGGTTTAAACTTGAAGGACTTATTGACATTTCAAATGGTCAAATTATCATTTTGAAGCCTGATAAACTCCGGCAAATGCCAAACTAACCCATCCAACAACTTACCGCGCAGCAACACCGCTTCTTTACGTATAGGAATTCATACAAGCAAAGGCACCCCCACCTTGGTAAAACCTGAAGGCCCCGGGAAACAAAAGACCTTTGCAGGCGAGTAACACAGCAGAAGTACAGACGCTCTGTATGTTTGCACAACTATACGCAACAAACGCCACCAATCCCAAAACTGGGAAAATGCCCTGTACCACTAAAAGCGAAAACAGAAGCCCCTTTCATGGTATTTACCATATTTTGACGTGCCCATACTGAGATTTGCCTTGGAAAAACGTCAACTTAAGTTTGTTCAAACTTTGATCAAAAAAGTAGAATAAATCGCGTAAATCAGCCTTCGCCTGCTGCCACCGCCTAAAGTTTGAACGAACTGCTGTACTCTGAACGAGCTTCATTTTTTCTTTCATTAAAGGCAGCTCCAATTCTGTCAAACCTTTTAATTGCGCCATCATACCCTCTATCGCAGGTTGCTCCTCTTCTTCACAACCAAGTAGCCACCACGACAACAGTCGGTTGTAAAAACTGACCTCGTCTTCCCACATAGATACCTGTACTTCCGGAGCGTACACAATCAACTTTTGTTGAAAAAATGATGCCTCAACCTGAGCGCTTGTTAAGAAGGCCGTTTCCATAGTTTTAACTTTGTTTGGTTTTGGGATATTACACTTATTAGTAACTCGTCGGGCGATTGCGTCTGAGACCACCTACCCTTTTACACGCACTTTAATCTCGGTATTACAACGAAATTAGGGTTTTGCTGAAACCTCAATTTCAATATACAAAACACCCAACCTTTCAAATCATTGTTTGTCAGGCATCTACCATCAAATTTTTCAATTCAGACGGTAACGTCGCCAAGACATCCTTGATCTCACCTTCGGAAACATGCTGCTTTAAAACACTGAACACTGCACGTATCGCCTGGGTCACCTCATAATCTGTCACAAAATCATTGGAAAGGCCAACACCACCCTCTTCGCGCACCAACTCAATAAAATCACCCAAGTGGCGCACAGGATTAGCACTGCCCGTGGACCTCCAACCGTCCACATAAATCGCCTTGATCAACATGGGAAGCTGCGAAATCAATTGTAAAGACGTCGCCACTGTCAATCGATTTCTCAAAGCATGCAACACAGCCCTCAATATTCTGACAGCTTTGATCGTGTCCCAAGGAACACCCATTTCTGTTGCCACTGCTCGGACAAACTGTTCTCCCTCGTGTACGTACTTGTTAAAATTAAGCATCTTCATTTCTTTTTTGTGATTGTAACTGGTTAAGTAGTAATACCCAAACTCAGTGAGACAAAGTTGCGGGCTAGGTGCGTCGAAATATATGACCTATATCAACAATTGGGTTGATATGGAAGAATGGTTGAAATAGTACTAAAGAAAGGCCTGTATATATGCAATTCATACCGCATTTGAGGAAAGACGCTGTTCTGATGGTGCTAATTGGTGTTTTGTAACTGGTTGGCGTGCGGGTATTTTACCCGGTTTTACCCAACAAGCACAACAGGATACTGGAAATTGGGTGGTCACATTGCGCAATCAAACAAGGGAGCGCATGTTACTAACAAGTGTTGCGCAGCGAGGGCAATTTTTCCGTATTTTTGCCTGCATGAAAAAAGCAATTGCCATTGGCGTTGACATCGGTGGTACGCACATTACGTGTTGCGCCGTCAACATTTTGGAGGGTGTTTTGCTCCAAGCCACCCTGTCTCGGGAATCCTACGACCATGAAGAGCCCGCACACCTAATTTTTCAACGCTGGGCAACAGCATTGAACCATACGCTCCTACAAGTAGATGAAAAAGCGTTGCTGGGAATAGGCTTCGCGATTCCTGGCCCCTTTGACTACCGGAATGGCATTTCTATGATGCTGCACAAATTCAAACATTTGTACAACATGCACATTCCCACCTGCCTAAATACCTTGTTGATGGAGGAGCGGGATTTACCCATGCGTTTTTTAAATGACGCGACGGCTTTTGCGGTGGGAGAAGCATGGCAAGGAGCTGGCCGAAACCATGAAAGGGTGGTTGTTATCACATTGGGGACAGGATTTGGGTCTGCTTTTTTGAACGGTGGGATTCCGGTCGTATCCGGAGCAGACGTGCCCAAAGAAGGTTGTTTGTGGCACCTGCCATTTAAAAACGGCATTGCTGACGACTATTTTTCCACCCGTTGGTTTGTAGAAACCTATAAAAAACAGACCGGAGAAACGATTTCAGGCGTAAAAGCACTGCTGGATAAGGCTGAAAACGAGCCATTCGTAAAAAGTATGTTTGAAATATTTGGACAGCACTTAGCCGAATGTATGGCACCTTGGTTGCGGCAATTTGGGGCAGAAATATTGGTCGTCGGTGGAAACATTGTACACGCGTTGCCACTGCTTAAAACAGCCTATGAAGAGCACCTTCAAAAACTGGGCGTTTCAGTACCCCTTGTAGCGTCAAAAATGATGGAAAACGCGGCACTCATCGGCAGTGCTCGCTTGATGGAGGATACTTTTTGGGAAAAAGTATCGGCAGATTTACCCACATTATAAGGTAACTGGTTGTGGTGTATAGCAGCGTTATTGGCGTGGACAATGGATGCTATACACCACGTAGCTGGTTACTGCACCAAAACCTAGTCTCCATAGATTCTCCGCGCCAAACCCTTGGCAACGCCCCAATCCCATTTGGCAAACCGTCCGCGTTGTACCACCAACCGGTTCCCTTCCGGATGTTCCAGAAAGAAATGGAATACAAATTTTTCGCGCGGATCCTGCCACCCTATGATCTGGCCGAAACGCAAGTCGTTGAGCACCAAGGTGTCAGACCACTTTTCTACGGTGTAAAACTGTTGTGAAAATCGAATCAGTCGTTGCACACTTTCGTGGTCATGAACAGGCGACAGCAAAGAATCATTGCGGGGAAAATACTCAAATCGAATACTGTCTCCCCGGTCAAACACCGACCTGAAACCAACATGATAACCCGCATCGTCGCCTGCAACCACGTACCAAAGCCAGTTTTGAAGCGGTGCCGGTGTGGTAAAATATCGGCTATACGCAATCTTTTGCTTCGAGAAAATTTTTCGAACGTCCGAGTCTGTCTTTATTTTATTGGCCGTGCAGTAAAACAAATACAAAGCAGCCGTCACCAAACCAAATTGCCACCAAAAAGGCCGATTACGGTGTTTCTTTCTCAAATATATCAGGGCCAAACAAGCCAGTCCAGGTCCTATCGAAAAAAAAGGATCGGCTACATAAATGGCGTTGAAAGAAATCCTCTGCTGACTAAAAGGCTCAAACCAGCCCACACCGTAGTTGTTGAATGCATCCAACAATAGATGTACGAAAATAACAAGACCAAAAAACAGCACCCATCGAGACAGCGAGATATTGTGTGGTCGATGCCAACGCTCCGCCACCAGCGCCATAAACGGGGTAATCAATAGGGCAAACAACAAGGAATGCGTAAAACCCCTGTGTGCCAGTAAACTAGTTGGTGTGTCCATCCAAAAAGATGTCACAAAATCAATGTCTGGCACACTCTGCGCCAATACACCCCACAACATGGCTTTTCTACCCACTGTTTTGCCGGCAAAAGCCTCTCCCATGCAGGCGCCAATGGCTATGTGTGTAAGTGAATCCATACGAGCAAAATTTTATTGAATACACAACCTTTACCGGTGCTCGTTTCGATATTTTTCCAAGTAAAACAATATTTCATCGTCCGAGACATACGGGTAGTTGTTATAGTAAGAAGCAATGCGGAACATCTCCCGTGGATTGGTTACAAAAGAAACTTCATCGGCCTCTGTCGCCAATTTCACGACTACACCTTGGGTGGCGCCAACACCATTTTGGATGGTGATCGATGGCTATAAATACAATTCAAACCAGTCACACGCCAATGTTGCGACCTGTTCCATCGTACCCTGTTCTTCAAATAAGTGGGTGGCACCTGGTATAATTTCCAGTTTTTTCACCCCGCCCACCAAACCAAATGCCTCCTCGTTGATGTCAAGCAACGCATGGTCATGCCCACCAACCAGAAACAAGGTGGGGGCCATGACCCGAGGCAACAAGTTCAACACCAAATCAGGACGCCCCCCGCGCGAAACCACCGCGGCCACCAACGGATTGTCCACGGCAGCAGCGAGGGCCGGACCAGCCCCGGTACTTGCACCAAAATAGCCAAATTTGCAGTCGCCCACACCAACTTGGCGCTTCAACCACTTGGTGGCTTCAACCAACCGGTGTGTTTGTAATGCCATATCAATTTGATTGGCATATTCCACCTGCTCTTGGGGGGTTATCAGATCGAACAGCAGGGTGCCGAATTTCCGTTGGTGAAGGTGCCGAGCTACCAAGGTGTTTCGGGGACTCATTCTATTGCTTCCCGCACCATGGGAAAAGACAACCATGCCCCTCAAATTGTTGGGAATCGTCAAATCAGCGGGTAATAAATACCTGCCCACCGGAATAAAAACCGATTGTTTGTGGAGTGCTCCAGAGACCATCATACTCGTTTTTGCCACAAATATGTACCGAATAGGGGCCTATCTCACTGACAACGATCAAAACCAACAGTGACTTTTGTCATGGCTTCAGATTTCATACGGCACACACCTTTGTAAAAAATCAAATAACTGGTTAGCGTGGTCGCGTCTGAGACAAAAAAGTGGCCATTTTTTGCCAGACGAAGCGGATTTTTGTAGGCCATAGCAGCGCTATGGTGAAAAAAATCTGCGAAGTATGGCGGAAAATGGACTTTTTTGGGCCAGACAGCGTGCCACCTAACCAGGTACAAAACCAAAACGATTATGAAAAAAATCACACTGTTTTCACTATTTATTGTCTTGGTGCAATGGCACCTTTCTGCTCAGTTGATGGACAAGGGAAATTTCATGGTGGGCTCCACCATTGGTTTTTCGACAGCCAACTCTAAGGTAACGACAGGGGCGTTGGAAAGTCAAGGCTTAACGGCTCAACAATTTAACATTGCTCCTGTCATTGGCTATTTTTTGCTTGACAACTTGGCTGCCGGACTCGGCGCAGATTTCACCTTGAACACGGTGACGGAGCCGAACAGCGACAAAACCGATGACAGCGACTTGCTCTTTGGTCCTTTTGCACGCTACTATCTCCAACTGGGTGACAATGTCGCTTTTTTTGTGGTTGGAAACGTGGGTTTTGGCAACTCCAGAGACGAGCAGGTAGTCAATGACACCAAGCAACGTATCCAGACCAATGTATTGGCTGTCGGTACTGGTCCAGGTCTGACCGTTTACTCGAAGGGAGGCTTTGCATTGGAGACGATATTCAAGTACAACTATGCTCGGAGCAATTTTGATTCGACCATTGGCGGAGTGAGTACCAAGTCTGAGACGCGCACCAATCAGTTTTCATTGTCATTAGGGCTTCAATATTACTTTGGAGGCTTTCAGCGGGCGGGGGGTTAGGTCATCATGGTTGAAACGTGAAAGGCCAGGGCTTGAATGCTCAACATGGGATTAACGCCGCTGGCTGTCGGGAATAGGCTTCCGTCTGCGACGTACAGGTTGCGCACTTCACGTGTCTCTCCATTGGGCTTTACGGGGCAATTGCTGTTGCCGCCCATTCGGCATGTTCCCATTTGGTGTGCAGAAAACAGACCGAAATCATTGGGTCGCCATTGGCGATTGGCCATCTCGGTTGTGAATTTGTCTGGTTTATCTTTTTTGGGGTAGTAGTGAATGGGCTGGTTGTGCACGATCATGATGTGTTCGGCGCCAGCCGCTTCGTGCAGCCGGACGCTTTCCGCCAGACCGCGTAAGAGATGTTTTCGATCGTAATCGCTGAGTTTGTAATGAACGACCGGTTGTCCGGACTGTTTTCCAATTGTTATTCTTCCGCCAAATTTATCGCGGGTGATGGCGATTTGAACGGACAACCGGCGTATTTCAGCCATTTGAGCTTTGAAAGACTCCCCGCCTTCCCAACTCAGGGCAAACGCAGCCAAACCGGGGTGCAGTGGGGGGCATTCCAACCGTATGCCCCAGTTGCCGTCCAACTGTTCGAACGATCGAACAATGACGGACATCATTGGTCCATGCCAGGGCAGGGTATCTTCTGAAGCGAAGGCTGCCGTTGCAGCTACCGGATGAAGCCACAAATTTTGACCGATTTGGGGGTGTGTAAGACCACTTTTCATCAACAATACTGGTGTATTCAGTGCCCCAGCAGCCACTACTACCTTTTTTGCTTTGATGGTTATTTTTTGGGGGTGGCCTGTTTTGGATGACCGCGTGGTACCTTCGGCGCCAACCGCTTCACCGTTTTTAACGAGAATGCGTTGAATATCGACATTTGAAAACACACTTGCGCCGTTGGCCACCGCATCGGGCAAAAAAGTTTGTACCGAGCCTTGTTTGATCCCAAAACGATCGCCGTAACAGGAAAATCCGAGGGCTTTCCACGCTGTTTCCTCCGAAATATCTGTTGGAAACCGAATATTCAGGGGTATAGCACCAGCGTTAAGGCCCAGTTTTTGGGCTGCTGTGAGCAAAGCCAGGTTTTGCGGATTGTGCCGGTAATCCGTGTGGACGTTGTTTCTTTTTTCAATAAAATCGAAGCCTGCTTGGTAAGATTTTTCCGTGAAGTGGGGATTTCCGTGCTGTGCCCACTCTTCCAACACGTATTCCGGGGTGCGCAGGGTGGCTGCCCAGTTGACCGTGGTTCCACCACCAAGTGTACTGCCTGCAAGCACTGTCATACCACCATCTGTGGAGGCCAAGAGTCCGCCTGCTTCAAAATGATGTTGGAGGGTGGGAAATTCCCGTTGATCCATGGCATGTTCCGGGGTGTACCCACCCTTTTCGACGACGATCACGTGATTGCCGGCTGCAGCCAATTGGGCAGCTACGACACCACCTGCTGCGCCACTGCCCACCACCAAAACGTCACACTCCAATAGGGTGTGCCCATTGGGTTCTTGAACTTTTAACAATACGCTGGGAGCCCGCTGTACAGGCCCAAGGGGTTCATAACCGATTGTTTTCCAGTTCGGATTGGTTGATTCAGGCGTAAAGGTGTCCCCGAAGTAAATTAATCCCGTGAGTTTTCGCAGCGAATTAAATCCATTGCGGAGCAGCGGCAAGGGGCTTCTAGACCAACGTTTTAGGAGTATTGCCCGCTGTGCTGCTGTAAGGCGGTGAGCAGGTTTGAGGGGCCCCATCCAAGTGATGCCAAGGAGGGGACTAGCGAGCAATTCAAGGAGTTGGCTGAACTGAGATTGATCCTCCGCTTTTGCTTTTTGCATTGCTAAGATGATCTTTTCAGCTACACCTACGTCACTGGCGGCGCGCCGCCAATAGCCATCGGGGTCATCCTCTTTTTGAATAGCCGGGATAAAAGTATCACAGATGGCGGCAAGGGCGGCGAGTTGACGTGATTGGTTCATGGGGCCAATGTACCAAGAAGTCGTGATAACTCGTTTCACAAAACTTATTTTACGCCACTTCGCCGTTGATTAATATTTCCAGAAAGCGGGTATTGGAGGTGGTTGCATCGAATAGTATATTGCCATCTGGCGACACCCCTTCTCCGATGGTAATTTCGTATTCTTCATTGATGGTGGCCACGGCCCGATACACCTTGCCATCTTCCACCCTCGTACCAGCGATCACCTTTCTGCTGATCAATTCACCCTTGAATGAAAAAGTTGCGAGAACGTACTCATAGTTGAGCAATTCCGCTTTCCACCACACCAGTGCAACGAATTGTGCCGTATCGGCTATGCAAAAGCAGGGAATATATTCGGTAAATTCATCGTCGGGGACAGCCGTTTCAAGTGGATGAATGAATTGAGCGATAACGGCATCAGACAGCGGGTCATTTTCAGTTCCAAAAACGTGGTGGGAATCTTCACCCAAAGTAATTGGCATGGTTACCGGCGGAAATTTTGCGATAAAATCCGGAAACGTAATTTTTTGAACCATTCTTATGATAAAATATTGTAACTGGTTGGGTCTAAGAGAAAAAAGCGGGTCTATTTGGCGCGAAAAAGCGGCTTTTTGAGCCTGAGGTCAAAAAAAGTAACTGGTTGGGTGGCACGCTGTATGGCGAAAAATAGCCATTTTTTTGTTTCAGACGCGAACACCAAACCAGTTGCAAAAAATCTGTAATAATGGGCTTCGTGTGGCTGGAACCGTGTACCACGTGGGTAGTTATTTTGAGATAAACAATTCGAAATCAGCCAATTGAGCACCTTTCAGCACCCGTGGAATTTTAGCTTGACCATTCATCTTACCCCGCTGAGAAAGCCAGGCTAGAAACACATCATTGGGCAAAAACTTAACACGCACATCGCGTAGCGCGTACCGCCGTTCCACGACATAATCATCGTTAAGGCGGCCCAATTCCGTATCGACGACACGCATAAACTCTTCCGGCGTGACGGATTGATTGTCGAGGGATACGTACCATTGATGGGCCCAGAAAGAACCTTCTCTGACGGCCGATACCGTAAATTCCCGTACTCCTGCACGCAATTGTTCATCTACGGCTCGCACAGCGGCGGAAAGGTTGTCAATGGAAAGGTGTTCGCCGCAAGCAGACAGGAATTGTTTGGTGCGACCCGTAATCCTAAATTCAGCTTGTTCGCTGTTCGTAAACTGGATGGTATCACCCAAAAGATAGCGCCATGCGCCGGCAGTCGTACTCAGAAGCAGTGCGTAGTGCACGCCCTCCTCCACCTCTTCCAGTCGCAGGCTGCGGGGTTGATCGCTGAGCAGGTCCCCGTTTTCGCTAAAGTTTTCGGTATCAAAGGGCACAAATTCAAAGAACACGCCACAATCCGCCAAAAGTTTCATGGAGCGGTTGTCGGGATGTTGTTGGTAGCCCAGAAACCCCTCTGAAGTCCCGTAACTGTCCATATAATGCATGGGCTGGCCGAACAGTTGCTCCAATGACGGAATGTATGGGTCAACCATAACACCTCCATGGACAAAAAGGCTGAAATTGGGCCAAAGTTCGTGGATGTGTTTGATTTTATGTTTTTCAATCACCCGTTCGAGGACCAGTTGCAGCCACATGGGGTTACTCACGGAGAATCCAATATCCCAGCCGGTGGCTTCTTCGGCGATCATTTCAATACGGTCGCCCCACTCAGGCACATCTGTGATATGCCGGCCAGGGCGGTAAGAGCGCTCCATGACAAAAGGTCGATTCAGGCCCATGATTCCTGACAAATCACCCCACCAGTGGTTGCCTTGTCGCTGCAGGTGGGTGCAAGAACCGATCATCAACATCTGCTTGGTGTATTGACTGGCCGGGATACCGTAGTTGTTGAGGTCAAAAAACAAGCGCCGAGACCCTCTTTTCATGCCCCGCAGTAGATCTTCGGTCACAGGAATAAACTTGGAAGCTGTTTGGCTTGTACCACTGGACAAGGCATAGTATGGCACTACCCCAGGCCAGCAGACGTCTGGCGCATCTTCAAGGTGTGCCTTCGACCACCATCGTTCATAAATACCATCATAATCGGTGGCGGGGACTGTTTTTTTGAACATGGCGATCGGGTCATCGGCCATCATAATATCCTGGAAGCCATATTCCAGCCCGAAAGCTGTGTGGCGGGCCTCCCGCATGAGTTCCAACAGCTGTTGTTGTTGGAGTTCTGTAGCGGGTTGGCGGGGGGTATCGACAAGCGCTCCAAGTTTGGCGCTTTTTTGAATAATGGTACCTAGAATGGACATAATTGTTACCCTTGCGTCAAATTTTATTGATGCGGGCTGCGAAGGTAATAAGAAGCCGTTGACAGGTTGAGAGCCTGATGAAAAATTATCATCCAAGCCGCATCAATTTGCATTTCATTAAAAATCGCCACTGGTTGGGTGGCACGGCGTTTGGCCCAAAAAGGCCTGGTTTCCGCTATCCTTCGTCGATTTATTGACTGTTTCGATGCAATATGCAGCAAAAATCTATTTTGTCTGGCAAAAAATGGTCACTTTTTTTGTCTCAGACGCGATCACCCTAACCAGTTACTTGTAATTTTAGTGTTCAATGATGGTTTTTCTGGTAAATGCCCCTTTATCTGTAATGATTTTTAAAAAATAAACACCGGAAGGCAGCCCAGTGGTTGAAAAGGTCGATTCTGCTCCGGCGAGCGATTCTTGGAGGACTGTTTTTCCAAAAATATCAATCAACGCAGCGCTTTCCAGGGTGGCTCGTTTGACACGAACCGTCATTAAATCATTGGCTGGATTGGGGTGTACGCTCCACTCAACATCCGCATCAAGGGTTGACACGCCAGTGTCCGTAAAATTAACGGTGGTGCAGTACTGATCGGTACATGTGCCGGCAACATTGCTGATTTGAAGGCACACTTGGTACATACCCGGGGCTGAATAGGTATGAAATAAGGTGTCAAAAGCACCAAAAATCACCGCTCCATCACCCAAGTTTAGCACCCATGATTCGGCGCTATCCGAGAAGTCTTGTAGCATTATCGTGCGGTTTGGCAGCGTTTGAAGGGAAAAAGTGGCCTTACATTCCAATTTGATACAACAAGGGCCACGGGTCCAGGACGTTACGCCATACGAGAATGCACGGCATTCATTGTCATAATCTTGCCCGTTGCAGCCACAAACCGGGTCGTATGTTCCGAGGCAAGGGGTAAGGGTATCGATCCAGACAGGATTGACGCATCCGTCAGGGCAAGGACCTGGCACCCATTCCGTGACACCGTGTTTGTAGTACGCATTGCACTCATTTTTATAGGTGATACCATCACAACCGCAAATAGGCTCATACAAGGGCGGACATTGTTTGGACAAATCTATCACAGCCGGGTTGATACAGTTTTGCCCCCCGATGTGGAATGTTTTACAAATTTTGCCACCACACTGCGTGCCATTGATGAACAACCCCGAAACGGCGAGACAAACTTCATAATCACCCGGATTGATAAAATCAACGGTGGGGTATTGATCGAAAGAAACAATACCATTGCCAAAATCCCAATACCAACTGCTTACTTGACCACCGATAAAAGAGGTCAAATCAGCAAAATTCCATTCTGTGGGCGAATTGCCAGATACGTAACCATCAAAATCGATGGCCATATTGTTGCACACACTGCCACAAACACCTGGCGTCCAAGAGGTTACGCCCTGGTATTTGGTAGCCTGACAATCGTTGTCATAGGTGATACCGTCACAGCCACACACCGGGAAATATAACAGTGGACAATCCGCCGACAGATCAATTTGCGCAGGATCTATGCAAGCGCTCGACACTTCAAATGCCTTGCATACGGTACATGTTTCACCAGTAAAATCATCTTTTGGGTACGTGGCACAAAGCGTGTGAATACCCGACTCCCCAATAATCTGGTAGAACTCTAAACCGCTTCCGGTAGCCGTGCCACCGTCCAACGACCACAGCACATAAAAGAAAGCAGGCGTATCGGGCAGTGCAGGCGACAAGGTAGCGTACATGGCCAAACCATCGACTTGCACATCAATACCGTAATTGCAATTGTCCAAACAATCATTGGGCACTGTTACTGACAGGCAAAATGTTTTTTCACAGATGGTTCCACTGGTTGCCGCAGCACGTACCGTTAGGCAAACCAAGTGATTGCCTGCTTGCTGAAAGGTATGGGTCGGATTTTTTTCGACAGCAACATTGCCATCGCCAAAATCCCATATATATGCGATAATCTGGCCATTTTGCAGGGTTGTTTGATCAAAAAAAGAGACTGTTCTGGAATGGGGTGATATCAGTTGAAGAAAACTGACATCGAGTCCTTGGCAAAAACTGGTGCCGGGGCACACACCACTGGACCATTGGGTTACGCCGCGCGTAAGGGCGATACAACTGTTGCCGTACGTAACGTCGTCACAGCCACATACGGGTGCATACACGGCAGGACAGAATCCATCAGGGTCTATCAATGAAGAGTCAATACAAACACTCTGTGCCTGAAGATTGTTGACAATAAAAAAAGTGGACAGTAAGGTATTGACAACGAGCAGTTGAAATATGGAGAAAAAGCGAATTTGACGCATTAAAATCGATTTTAGAAACAGGTATCTTAGGTATATAGAGAATTGGCAAATCTTTACGGTGTTGTTTTATAGTCGTAACTGGTTTAGTGGCACGCTGTCTGGCCCCAAAAGGCCACTTTTTTGTCTCAGACGCGACCACGCTAACCAGTTACTTATAGTCAACACAAAGTGATTGTGCATGAATTGTCACTGCAAACCATAAATCATCAAAACCACTTTAATCACAGTCTAATCCTCGCAGAGGCTTACCCTGTCAAGGCTAACCTGCCATTCCCGAAAGTATGTTGTACTTTAGAGGTGCACAATTACAGCATAACACGTTTAACAGTACGCAAAATAAGGTCAAAACTCCAATACAAAATGCAGTTTTTTCAAATATATGCTGTTTTATCTAAAATATTACAAATCAAGCGGGCGTTTTCGATAAAACCAACCTATTGAGCGTCTATATTTGTTGTACTATTTCATCCGCAAAAATACATACTATGTTCAGATCTTTGCTCAAACTTGCTGTTGTTGCCATTTTTGCCATTCTTGCGTACAATTACTTTTTGGGCAACCGCGAAGAAAAGGAGGATTCCCGTCGTGTTTTTAGCCAAATGAGAGGGGTCATCGTATCCGTAACGCAAATTATTAAGTCTGAAAGTGCCAAATTTGACGCGGGTAAGTACGATGAGGCCCTTGATAAATTGGGTGGAGCTTACAAGGCCATCCGTCAGCAGGCTCAGCGCATGGATGAAAAAATGTTGACCCGTCTCGATGAGCTTGAGCGCCGAAAAACAGCGATGGAACAGGAGCTTGACAGCATTGAACAAGTTGATCAACAGCCGGTTATCACTGACAAAAAAAAAGGCGCCGCTGGTTCTTCGGTTGAAAAATCGAAAAAAGCTGCCGAACAACAGCGTCGAAAAGAGTTGCTTCAAAAGAAACTGGATGATTTACTGCGTGATTCCGACACCTTGCTGCAAGACGCGCAACAATAGAATAACGTGGCGAGGGAAGCGCCCGGAGATGCTTCAACACGCAATGGCAAAGAGAACCATTCTGCTTGATTGATGTTAAGGGATTGAACCATTGCGAATTACAAATCCATGATGACAGAATTATTCCATACTATTTTTGGCGACGACTGGCAAGGATCGCTGGTGATTGTCCTCAATTTGATCTTAATTGAGAGTCTGTTGTCTGTTGACAACGCGGCCGTAATTGCGACGATGGTGCTTGATTTACCCCCCGAAAAGCGAAAATTGGCACTTCGGTACGGGATTATTGGCGCTTATTTTTTTCGGGGTGTTTGCCTGATTTTTGCGTCTTGGCTGATCGAAATTTGGTGGCTCAAGCCACTGGGGGGCGCCTATTTGGTGTACTTGATGTGGGGATATTTCAGGGGCAAATCAACACCCAAAAGAGATGATGACACCTTGGCAAAGGAGGAAAAGTGGTTTTACAAAGTTTCTCGGGGCGTACTGGGGTCTTTTTGGTCCACCATCGTAGCCGTGGAAATCATGGATTTGGCGTTTTCGTTGGACAATGTTTTTGCTGCGGTAGCCTTTACTGATAATATTTACCTGATCTGCATGGGTGTGTTTATCGGCATATTGGCCATGCGGTTTGTGGCACAGTGGTTTGTTTTTCTGCTAGAAAAATACCCATTTTTGGAAACAAGCGCGTTTTTGGTGATCGGTGTTTTGGGTGTAAAACTTTTTTTATCGCTTCCCTGTCATTTTCTGGAAGGCCATGCGTGGGCGATCTGGATTGAAAGTGAGACGGCCGACTTGATCGTCAGTTTTATCACTGCTGGCTTCTTTTTTGTCCCCATTGTGACGTCCCGTTTGTTTGGATTTCCCCGTAGCAACCCGTGAATGAGCACCACACCAATGGCTTGCAAGTAGGTCACCGTTGCGAAGGTTTAACCGTATTCCTCGGTTTCGGAACGCTGAATACCTGCGATTTTTCTCCGTTGGTATGGATGGTGAAAAGCTTTTCATCTTCTATCCACAGTGTTTGCACAAATCCTTCTCGAAGGCTTTCTTCATGGTACAAATCGATACAAATAACACGCCCATGGTAATAGGCGGTTGGAAATGGCTGTAGGGTATGCCCCACAACCATTTTTTTAGCGCCCACAAAATCCAGAATAGTTGTTACCTCTTCCTGTGAAACCATATTTTTTGCAAGGCCTCGATACCAAAAGATGCCTGTTTTGTGGTCAAAAATTGTTTTGGCCATTGGAAGTTCGATATAATAGTCGTCTTTCCCCAAGTTATGCCGAGCAATTCTGTTGATATCAAATAAGCTGAGCCCTGTGTGTACCAAGTCCATACTGATTCCACCATGGCAAAAGACAATGTCACCAATTTTTTCCACAGCATTTTTTGTTCTTAACCAACGACCCAATTCAGCGTTTTGGTCGAACCACCGATGATAATCCTCCTGAAGGATTCGGGCATTTTGGAGGTATTTTTTTCGAACATACTCGGTATTGCCCTGAAGGTTCATTACTTCGTGGTTTCCTAGGATAAAATGCAGTTTTCCACCGGCGGCGTCTGCTTCGCCTTCTAATTTGTAGAGTAGCCAAAGACATTCCGTCACCTGAAGGCCCCGGTCAAAAAAATCGCCCAACAACACCAAGTGGCCATCTCCAAACGTCCAATTGAAATGATTGTCCATCACACCGGCGCTTTGAAGCATCATTTTCATGGCTTTGAAGTTGCCTTCGATGTCAGACAATGCCAGTAAGCGGCTTGCGGGCAGATAGTTGTCGGGTTGAATCTCCAATTTTTCCTGGAGCGAGAACGAAAATGTGTCTCCCGTTTCAGGGATGGTGCAGTGTAACAACGCGGAGCGTTTGTCTGCGTAACATTGCGTGCTGGCAACTGGCACGGCGTCGCGCATAACAACATATTTCACCACCAATCCATTATCGCGGTAGAAAACATGGGGGCCATCTGTACCAGCCTTGGAGTTATCGGCAGGATCCATCACTATATAGGCGCGCAAAACCAAAGGCGAAGCCAAAAAAAGAAAACACAACAGTCGGCTGGGCATGGTATGGGTATTGAAGATTGATCCGATGGGAAATAAAACCATATTGCGCGACAATGGTTTGACGCCAGTTGTTTTTTCTCGCTACAATGGTGCCGTTGGCCATGGATCTCGCACCAAATTTGGCAATCAATACGTGGAGGGAATCAGTGTGTCCGAGATTGGACACACTGCCTGTGGTTGATCAAGGTTTTGCGGCTTTTCCGAGTTTACGGACTTTAACTTCGAGTCGATTGTTTTGTTGGTGTTCCTCATCTGAGCAATCAACGCCCTCTTTACAGTGGTTTCGGGGCTCTGTTTCGCCCTTTCCAATGGCATTGATGCGGCTTTCATCAACCCCTTTGACGACCAGGTATATTTTGGCATTTTTCGAGCGCTCTTGCGTAAGTTCCATATTCAAACCGGCATCACCACGCGTATCGGTGTGCGAAACGAGGTCGATTTCCATATCTGGATATCGTTTCATCAGCTCTAGAATAACATCTAAATGTCTGATAGCGCCCTGATTGAGCGTAGCCTTGTTGTACTCATAGAAAAACTTATCAAGAATGAGCACGGAGCCTTCCGAGAGGCCATTGGCAAGAGGCATCGTTTCCTCTACAGAAGCCGTCAAGGTATTGGGGCGCAGGCGCACTTCTTGAAAAGCAGCATTGTCTTTCGATGCTGTAAGGCGGTAGTTTTCCGTTTTAAAGCCGGACCGTTCGACATAGGCGACGTAATCACCGTCGAGGGGCAAGCATGCATCGAACTCTCCACTCCAGGTGGTGCGTACAGTTTCCGTGTGTCCGGAGTTTCGGTGTACAAAACGGATGGTAGCATTGGCAATGCGCGTACTAAACTCGGTGGTCAGCACGATACCGCCTGCCCGCAGGCATGGCGGTGCTTCAGACAACTTAAACTCCAGTTTTTGATCTTTTTCTGAATCGACAAATACAAATTGCTCCTTGGGGGTATAGCCTTTCACATTGACCAGCACCAAGTACTGTTTAAACCGGGTAAAACGCGCCGTAGCCCCTCCTTCCGCATTGGAGAAAAAACTCGGTTGGCCAAGTTCAGCGGCGCCTTTTCTCACCAAACTGAGGGTGAACGCATTGGGGTCACCTTGGCGTGGCACCATATCAAGCGAATAAAAATCACTTTCACCGCTGACAAAGCCATCGTCTGTAGGCTCCAAAATCCGTATTTCGGCATCTTGGAGTGGCTCGCCTGTTTTGTTGTCTATGACCGAGATGAGCGCCGCGCTTGTTTCAGGCTTTCCGGTTCCTTCGATTCCCTTGGGGGCAAAAAACTGAAAAATATCATCTTTGCCATAGCCCATTTCCTTGCGATCGCTGGCAAAATACCCACTATGACCATCCTCATCGATGATAAAACTGTGGTCATTGCCATCAGAATTGAATGGTTCACCCAAATTGATCACTTCCGTGGGGTTGTTCAGTGGGTTGTTGACAAAATAGATATCCATGCCCCCAAGGGTATTCTGCCGTCCATTGGAAGCGAAATAAAGTGCGCCCGAGAAACTAATAAATGGAAACAAGTCCTGCTTATCGGTGTTGATGGCCGGTCCAAGGTTTACGGGGGTACCCCATCCTTTGTCAATTATTTCCACCACATACAAATCGAATCCGCCGAACCCGCCCGGCATATCCGAGGCAAAAAAGAGCTTTTTACCATCCGGGCTCAAGCTGGGGTGCATACACGAATACTCGTTGCTGTTGAACGGCAGATCTATGGGATTGGACCAGTCGGGATAGCCATACTGGGCCTGGTATATTTTTTGGGTTGATTTGCCGGACTTACCGGCTTTGATGACACCGTTTTCGTTGTTGTTTCTGGAAATAAAGACGGTTTTATAGTCATTGGTAAAAGTGACGGCGCCTTCGTGGAAATCAGACTTTTTAAGGGCGTTGAATTCAAATCTTTGGGGGGGCAGTAATTTGCCGAGTGCGTCAAACGCCGCAAAAAAATGTTCCATGTAAGGCTCCTTGGTCTGCACGTCGCGGGGGCCACGTTTGGATCTGGCAGAAACAAAAATAAGCCCATTGTCGTAGTAGGCCGGTGCATAGTCTGTCCCCGGCAAGTTGAGTGTACTGGCATTTTCAAGGCGAATCGGGAAACTGCGATCATCCTTTTGGCGAAAACGATCCATTACAGTAGTTTGGGCATCCGCGCTGAAAACCAGCACAAGCTGTAAGAGGACAATAAATCGTTTCATCGGTTGTTGTTCGGAGATACGGGTGATTTTGAATGACTGTAACTGGTTGGGTGGTGGGAAGTATGTGGTTTTCGCAACTGGGTAGGTGGCGGGCTGCTTTTCCCAGCACGGCCATTTTTCGTGTCTGACACGACCACCCATCTCGTTTCACATCAAAAGATTAAAACGGCCTGTTGGTGCCCACTTCGGTTACATCATCGGGTGGACTAAACCACCAACGTGCCGTAGCCTCCACAGCGCCATTGTTAAACTTGCGCAAAGCCGTCAACCCGATATCATAGGACAAGCAGAACAATAGATTGTTTGTCACCTGCATACCCAGCATGGCATCAACGCTTTCTCCCAGTCCTTTCGTATTTCCCCCTAGCCGATACGTGAGTCCGCCGTGTATTTTTTTTCTGAGTAAAACACTTACGTTCATTTCTGCATCAAATGGCGCCCCTGCGGCGTATCGGAAAAGCGCCTGCGGGGTAATCGTCAAAAATTCGTTTGCCTGAAAAGTAAAACCGCCCATCATATTGACATGCTGCACTTCTCTGGAAAAAACTGTTCCAAAATCAGCAAAATCTATGCTGTTGGCCACCAGCCTAGGGGCTGCCAAACCAACAAACCACTTATCCTTGTAGGCGACATAGTACACGCCAGTTCCGAAATTGGGCAACAACTTACTTTTTGGTTCGGTAGGAATGCCTTCATCCCGCTGATCAAGGGCTACGATGCGCGGGTCGGCCCAATTCTGGCGAATACTGCGGGCACTAACCTGCAGGCCGAAGGAAAATGTGCCACGTTTCAATTTTACCCGGTAGGCGTATGCGACATCAAATGTCAGGTTGGTGCTGATGCCAATTTGCTGCCGCATAATCGTTCCTCCGAGCCCCACTCGATTGTTCAGAAAAGGTTGGGTGTACGCCAACACCTGTGCGCTGGGAGCGCCCTCCAGCCCTACCCACTGTTGTCGGTACACCGTTGTCAGGGTTGGCGAACTAAAACTACCGGCGTAACCGGGGTTATAGGCCAATTTATTGAACATAAATTGTGTGTACATCTGCTCCTGCTGTGCAGCGGCGCCCAAAGAAAGCAAGAATACTGATATCAATAAAGTAAGCGTGCGCATAACAATGGCTTTGGCTAAAGTGTGGATTTTGCGGCTAAGTCCAAGCAATTACTTTCGAATAGATCGGACACAAAAAGGCTATCGGTACACCGTTGGCTGGATTAAATTTTATCTTTGGAGGAGGATAAATCCAGCCTTGGCACTGCCGGACCCTTCAAATTTGATCACGTAATAATACGTTCCTGCCGGTAAATCAGCACCATCCCAAGCATCCGCATCCCGAACAAAAGGATTTTTATGGTACACATAATCACCCCATTGGTTAAAAATGGTCAGTTCAATGGCATCCTCCCCCTCTCCAACGTAATAACATTCGGGGGGTAATTTAAAAGTATCGTTTCGGCCGTCGGCGTTGGGCGTAATGATGGTCGGTATATAACAATCTCCTGCTTCGCCCACTTCAAACGTGACAACAGCAGCGCTACAAGCGGCAGGGCCACATCGAATGTTACAAATTCGATATACCAGCATATCGACACCTGAAAATCCGGAATTGGGCCTGTAAACATACTGCCCATTGGCGGAGTTGGCGATGATGGTTCCGTTTGTTGGTGGAACGATGATGGTTACCTCCGGCGGGTCTGTTGGCAATATATCATTGGAAAGTACTTGGAAATGTACCGTGTCTCCAAAGGCCACCTCAAAATTGTCGGCATTGGCCTGTGGAAAAATTTCATAATTAACGGTGAAGGTATCGCGCGCTTGACCGGGACAAGCATTGTTGTTGATGGTCCAATAGACCTCGTTTGGTCCTGGAACAAGTCCACAAACGGTTGTAGAGGGGTTGTTGGGCGGCGTAAAAACCAAGTTTCCGGACTTGCTTTCCCAAGATCCAAATTCCCAACTTTGAAGCCCGAGTGTGTTCAGAATGGTACAGTCTTCTCCGGTACACACAAATTGATTGCCGGTAATGTTTGGTTTTACGCTGTAAAAATAAACACTCACGGTGTCTGCTGCTGTTGGGCAGCCGATGTTGTCCAACGTCCAAACAAAGAGGTACCGATTACCGGCATTCAAGCCGGTGATGGGCGTCGTAGGTTCCGTTGGATCGGCAATGGTCACGCCAATTTGACCCATTTGGCTCCAAGTGCCGGAAGAAGACAGGCCCTGGGTACCGTTGAGTGAGACATTGGCGCCGCTACAAATAAAAATATCATTACCAGCAAAGGCCTTTTCAGGCGCCTCGGCCGTGATGGTGAGGGTATCCACACTGAAATTTTTGCATCCACCACTTGTCAAAGACCAAGTAAATGCATACACATTGCCCGCAACCCCATTGAAACTTGCCACTGCGGCATCCGGATTAAAGATAATGACCGGAGGGCCGGCCACTTGCTGCCAGTGCCCAGATACATTGCCTGTTGGATTGATCGCGCTAAGCTCAATCGATTGGGCCGCACAAGCAGGATGATCCTCCGCTGTTTTGGCAAAATTATCTGGAATAGTATCGAATCTGACGGAAACTGCATTTGAAAAATCCGTACTGCACCCCTGCCCATTCGGATTGCCTTGTTTCCATGCTGAAACCTGAAATGAATGCCATCCCGATACCAACAAGGAGTCGGGTAGATCCACCAAATTCAAGACGGCACTTGAAGCGGGCCCAAAGAGGGTATCTCCGGTTTCTTCGTTCCGCCAGGTGTAGCGGGCGCCAAACGTTTGCGAAGACAAACTCACACTGAGAAACGCGGTGATCGGTTGATCAAGACAAACCGGGCTGGGAGACGCTGGGGTGATGATGGGAAGTTTGGGCAAGTCCATGATGTCAACCATTACTTCCCCAAACGCAGATGCACAGCCATTGACAACCACCATGACGGAATAGATGCCTTCATGCGCCGGCAATACGGCATTGCTCCGCTCCGGATTTTTTACATTGGAACTGAACCCAGAGGGGCCAATCCAAGTATAGGAAGCCCCAGGCGTTGCCTCAACATCCAACTGCAAGGTAGTACCAACACAAATCGGCTGGTTGCTGACAGGTATGGGGGTTGGGGGCACGGCGTTGACCACCAAAGACACCGTATTGGAGTGCGCCGAATAGCACGCGCCCTGGGATACAAACACGTAATAGTCACCGCCTTGGGTTTCCGCCACATTCGACAAAAGCAACTGCGGACCTACTGTGATCGTGGTAATACCTTCAGGGTCTATCCAATGGTATTGTGAGTTGGCATTGTAATCTCCCGGATTGTTCAATGTTAACACCACCGACTGACCGGCGCAAACGGGATTGGGAAGTATCGACAATATTGGCGTGGCTACCGCTGCTTGCACATCGATGGTCGCCGTAACTGGCAACGAAGGGCAACCATATTTATCTTTTACAACAAACGTGTAGGGCCCATTGGCAGCGGGCGTTACATCTGGGAAAGAAAGCGTTAGTTGGCTCGAAACGTCCGTGCCGTTTCTTTTCCAACTGTAGGTAAAGGGCAAATTGACACCGCTAAAATACGGGATAAGCGCCCCATCAGATACCCCGTCCGAACAGGTTGGCGCATTGACTACAATCGAATCTATTACCGGGGCTACACTGGCAATAACCGGAATAATGACGGTATCCGCACATCCAAAACTCGTTTTCCCCACTACCGTAAAATCACCGGTTTGTCCAGAAGTGACGGTCGGGTTTTGTTGAAATATCTGACTGCTATCCGGCAATGTCCAGCACCAACTCAGGCCAGTCATCGACGCCGTGGCCATTAAATTCAACAGCGAATCCTGGCAAACAGGGCTGTTGGAGGAAGCGTTCAATACCGGATATGCTTGTGGACAAAGAAAAACGAGGTCAGACCAAGGCGAAAAACAATTTTCAAAATTGGCCCGAACCCTCCAGTTCCCGCAATCAGCCGTGGTGACGGCAGCTATGGTAAATGTGTTGTTGTTTGTAACGAAAACATCCAACAAAGGATTTTCCCATTGATAAGAACCAACCAACCCGGAAACAACAGCTGTTAACGGTAAATCCTCCCCTACACATTTCTCTGTATCGCCGGTGATTTGGGGCTGGGGGGGAGTATGTTTCACCACCACCTCAACGGTAGCCGTTGGCATTGATGCACAGCCATTTTGATAGGTCGTCAGTGTATGAAAGCCTGCTTGAGCCTGTGTAGCAGCACTGGATACCAGTGGAAACTGCGCTGTGGAAGGCGCCCAACCCGGTCCCGACCACGCATACGTAAGTCCTGATCCGCTGACACTGGTACCAAAAGCCAACGGTTGGCCCTCGCATACAATAATCTTATCATCATCAACCGTCGCCGGTGGGCGGGCGAAGACATTCACGGTGATGACGATGGAGTTGGGGGTCAAGCAATCCCCCACCCTTACTTTTACAAAGTAGTGATAGACCCCAGGGGCAGGCTGCGCGATGGAAAAAATGGGTAGGTTGGTAGATCCCAGTAAAATCGGGTTTGGTAGTGCATCTGCGTACCATTGGTAAGCAACACCTTGGCCCGGATATGTTTGAGTGCCCAAGACAATATTTTGCCCCTGACAAAAATTGCCCCCACCGGAAACGGTAATTGCCGGCACAGACAAACTGGCAAAATTCACGGTAACGGTACCCGTGGCGGTGCATCCTGTTGCGCCCGTTACTTTTACGGTGTAAAGGCCTTGAAGCGACGGTTGCGCATTTAAAATCGTCGGATCCTTGACTGTTGTCATGAACATCGGACCAGACCAGGCATAAGAAAAAGCACCCGGGACTGGAGGATTTGCAAACAATTGCAACGTATCGCCTTCGCAAACCGGGTTGTTATAGGTGGGTATAGGCGGCTCATTTTGTACCGATAAAATGGTCGTGCACGTGGCCGAATTGCCGGAGGTATCTTTCACCAACATGGTAATGGGAAAGTTATTGCCGGCCTGATTGCAACTGAAGGTGGTCTTCGACAACACAAATGTCAGGTTGGTTCCAGCGCAATTGTCAGTACTGTTGTTGTTGATTTCGCTGGATTGCAGGATGTAATCATTGACCCCCGAGGGGTTCACCCGAATGATCAGAGAAGGCTTGCAGCGTGCCGTGGGTTTCACCGTGTCCCGCACGATCAACGGAAATGTTGTTGAACCGATCAATCCCGCGTTGTCTGTCGTTGTGTATTCTATGGTGTAGCTGCCTGGCAAGAGGTTGACCAAGGTTTGACTCCCCTGCAATGCCCCGGTTGCGACCACCGTGGATGGATTTCGGATGATTTTAAAAGAAACAATGGCATAACTGTACTCCAACATGGCCTGAATGCGACTCACACCGTCCGTTTGGTCCGGGAGCAACGGCAAAGAACAAGGGTTGATAAAATCAAAGTCGAAGGATGGGCCTGCATCCGTGTTTGCTTCAGCACGAAAAACGGCTGTTCCTGTCGAAGCCCAGGCATTGATTTGAGCTGCCGTTACTGCGATGTTGGTGATTACCGTATCCTGGCATTGCCCGGTGATAGAACCCAAATCGGTGGCGGCTATTTGGGTGTTGTTTTGGAAAATATTGAAATACTCCTTGGGGCCAGCATTGTCTCCTTTAAATTTGATCTGCAATACGCCATTTGCAATCGCATTGGGTATCAGGCCGGGAATACTCATCACGGTGTTGGCAGGCACAATACCCGCATCTGGGTCATTGGTAAAAGTAAGCATCTGCGCTGCGGATGCGTGCGCGATATGGCCAGACATTTCGCAGTTTTCGGCGATGACCGGGAACGGCAGGGTAACATTTGCGCTACAAGTTCCGGCTGGAACATAGGCCGTCATGGGTGCTGGAGCCGTTATTTGAGGCGGTTGTGAATCCTCCACCACCATCTCAACGGATGCCGAACTGCTGTTGCCGGAACAGTCCGCAACGGTGTACACCAGTGTGTGCGTCCCGATACTCAAAGCAATAGAATCCAAGGGGGAAAAGGGAACTGCTACCCCACCGTCCAGCGAATAGGATATGGTAACCGCAACATCCGGGGAAGCATAAGTATAGCCTATGTGCACGCGCACCTGGCTGTTCGGACAAACTGGATTGATGGCATTTCCACCGAGCGCATTGGGCGCAAGGGTGATGGTCAGCATCCCGTCACGGGTCCATTCGTTGAATTGATCCGCAGTGAGGGATAGAATGGTGGTACTGGGGGAGGAACTGCATTGGCTCGGGGAAGGGGTGGTATTGCCCAAAAAAACGGCTTTTTCTCCAAAAATTTTGAAAAATTCCGTCGGCCCCTCCGCATCTACCCGATCTAGAAAAACAGCCAGGCTCACATTGGTCAGCGCTGGTTGGGTGGGTGGCAAGTTGGGGGTAAGAAATTTAAACACCATGGTATCCACCGGCGTGGAGGTAATAGGGCCGGGAGGCGCTGTTACCGGCATTGTATCTTTCAACAGCACCACTTTACTCCCTGCCGTACAACCGTCAAACACTGACAACGGCGCTGGAACTGCCATCACAACACCACAAGCATCCACGTCGCTGGCCAAAGTGATCGTTGGCGGAGGAACGATCACTGGCGGTGTTGTGTCTTCTATTTGAATATCCTGCGTATAGGTGCGCGCATTGCCACAAGCATCCTTTGCGGTCCATTGACGCCGAACCGTATAATTTGCCCAATGCTCGCAGCTCGACAAGCTTGGGTTGCGGATTTCTGATTCCTGAAAAGTTATGACAACATTTGAGGAGCAGTTATCCTGCCCGTTAAATGTGGCAAAAACGGGCACTTCGGGTATGTTTTCACATTCTACCGTGATGGGTGGCGGAATATTGGCCAGTGTTGGCGCCACGGTATCCACCACGTGGACCACTTGTTCAAACTGCGCCTGATTGCCGCAAACATCCTGCGCGATCCAATGGATTTTCAAGGTATAAGCACCCACACAACTGCCGGGAAGACTGTCCGTATTGACGTACACTGGCGGGTTGGTTTGCCCGCTGCAAGCGTCAAGTGCTGTTGGAGCAGGCGCGGGAAATGGCACCATTGCGCTGCACAAAGCGGTTGTATCCAACACGCCACCGGGAACTGGGGGCAAATTGTCGATCACTGAAATTAACTGAGTCCGTGTTTGGGTATTGCCACATTGATCCGTGGCGGTAAAAGTGCGCACAAGGTTATAGGAATAATGGCCACAAAGTGCAGGGTTTGCCTGTTGAAATGACGCCGTTGCTGTCGTAATACTCAACACCGGACTGCACAAATCTGTTGCTTGGATGTTTACACCCTGTTGCGGAGCAGGCGGCAGGACAAAGGTGTCACAGCGTATGAGCAGGCCATCGGGCACGAGCGTAAAAACAGGGCGCGTGGTATCACGGACAAAAATTTGCTGGGTAATCGTAGCTGTATTGCCGCAATCATCGGTGGCCTTCCAGGTTGTAAGCACCGTATAGGAGCCATCACAAATACTGTCTTGGTATAGTCGGGAAAAAGTGATGGCCGTATTTGAGTCACAATTGTCGGTAATGGTGGCTGCCGGAACGGTTGGCAGCGGATTGGGGCAGTACACGGTGATGTTGGGTGCAAGCCCTGTGAAGACAGGCGATTGGGTATCTACAATTTGAAAGCGCAGTGTTTTTGCGCTGTTGTTGCCACATTCATCGGCTGCCCGAAAGTTCACGTCAACATACCAGGTACAATTGTTGGCTGCGACCGAGGGATAGGGACCTGTATTAAACGTACCGGTACCGGCTTGGCCTTCTGAGGTCACGAAAGCAAAATTTGTCCAAGATGCGGACGAGCAATCGTCAGCGATGGTTGCATTGCCTTTGGCATTGATCCAATTTTGAAGGATATTTTGGTCATTGTCACCCCCGCATTGTTCCGTCGTGTTACTGCCTGTGATGACCGGCGGCAGCGTATCCACGGCTGCAAAAGTGGCCCCGCCGGCGAAAGTTTGGTTTCCGCAGGCATCCTGCACGAAGAAATCAACGCGGACAAATGCTGATACCTTATCAATTGGTTGACCTCCAATGTTTTGTGTGCCACAATTGCCGGAAAATGACGCGTTAAATGCGGCAACTACTGCTGCGGAGTCTGCGGAAACACCATTGAGTGTCATGGTGTAGGAGAGCGGTTCGGAGCAAGCGTCTGTCGCTTGTGCGTACGCGTGGGTATGTACCCAGTTGCCGAGCTTGGCGAGATGGCCACCGGTTGGGGAGCAATAGGCAATGGTATCTTTTGGCGCACTGCTGACCACCGGGCCCTGATTGTCCATGGTGGCAAAAACAGCCGTTGTAGGAATCATCAGGTTACAATTGTCGGTAGCCTTGAAGGTAACTGTCAACGGGACCTTACAACCGGGTGGAAACACCGCGGGAGCATTGTTGGTCAGAGACTTGATCCCGGAGGGGTCTTGGGCTGTAAACGCGGTCATTTGTGCCAACAACCAAGCCGGGTAAGCCGTGGCGAGCATTTCACAGGGAGCCCCCCCATTTTGCGGCGGAAACGTGATGGTTGGCGGCGTTACGTCTGCCGCAATGATGACGGTCTGCACGAAAGAGGTTGCATTGCCCGCTTGGTCTGTGGCCAACCAAGTGCGGGTAAAGACCCCGGCATCGCAGGTATCGGGACGTTGGGTTTCGACAAAGGATTGGGTGAAACCCGTACAATTGTCCATGATGACAATGATTGGGGGATCGGTCACTTGCACCACTGAGTTGAAGTACAATGTGTCGTTTATGCCCGTCAAATTAAACATTGGTGGGGCATTGTCCACGAAGAAAACAAAGAACTCAAACGTAAAGGCGTGCATCATGTTGTCTTCCACGAGCCAGAAAACATGGGCTGTTTCTCCCCCAACAAAAGCCTGGTTGAAGGGGAACCCTGATGCCGTGGCGTCGAATACAGACGTTGTGATGGTCGCTCCAATGGTAGAGGTAACCACCGGATTGGGAATGCTCCCCTGCAGTGAACGGGTACAATTGGACCCAACTGACAAGGAGTCAGGGCCATTGTAGGAAAAAGTAAAGAAACTCGACTGAGCATTCAGCCGGGAAAAGTCGGTAAGGGATAACAACAGTCCCAAACAGCATGAAATTATCCGCAGCAATTTGCGTAACCGGGTTGTCATATAGGTGCGGTTGGCATTTTCGGTCGTAGGGGTTCAACCGAATTGTTCAATAGATAACGTGACAAATCAGGATTATTGAAGATCATAACGGGTTATACAGCATATTGTCTGACCCCAAAAACTGATTTTACACAGTTTCGAGTCTCTAACGCGTTACTGAAGATCAACAACATATTGTAAAAATGTTTGCAAGCGCTGGATCGTTTCATCCCTGCCCAACACAACGGCAGTGTCAAAAACGGCAGGTCCTTTCATCGTTCCCACCAAAGCAATACGTAAAAGTGGCATCACATCGCCCGGTTTGAGACCTTTTTCTTGCATAATTTTTTTCACCATTTCTTCCAATGGCAATGTCAAAAAGGGTTCAAAATCATGCAAAACTTGGATAAGCTCAGCCATAAAGGGAGCCATAGCAGCGTTCCACTTTTTTTGAACGGCATCCGCCTCGTACGATTTTACGGGTTCAAACAGGTAATAACCCGTTTCCACGAAATCAGGCAAAACGGTCGCTCTTTCCTGCATCAATCCTACTGCTTTCTCCAAGTACTCAGCATTGGTCCGATATCCTTTGGCTGCTACGAGCGGACGTACGCGCGCGGCGAGGGCCTCCGTGTCCAAGGCTTGGATGTACTTTTGATTGAACCATTTTGCTTTTTCAAAATCAAATCGCGCGCCACTTTTTCCAATGTTTTCTATGGTAAATGCCTCCATGAGTGCTTCCATGGAAAATATTTCTTGGTCATTTCCGGGATGCCAGCCCAGCAGGGCAAGGAAGTTGACCACCGCTTCGGGCAAGAAACCGGCCTCCCTAAAGCCTTCAAAACTGTCTTCATCCGTTTCGCCTTTCCAATTCAGTGGAAACACCGGCATGCCGAATTTCGCGCCATCCCGCTTGCTTAATTTTCCATTGCCCACCGGTTTCATGATGAGCGGCAGGTGGGCAAACTGAGGCATGGTATCTGACCATCCAAAACCCTCATAGAGCAACACGTGGTGGGCCGTACTCGGAAGCCACTCTTCCCCACGGATCACATGGGTGATGTTCATCAAATGGTCGTCCACGATATTTGCCAAGTGATAGGTTGGCATGCCATCTGCTTTAAGGAGCACTTTGTCATCGAGTTCGCTGCTTTGAAACACTACTGACCCCCGAATCAGGTCCTGAATATGAATTTCACGGCCAGGTAGCACTTTCAGTCGGATGACAAAAGGCTCCCCTGCATCCACGCGCTGCTGGGATGCTGCATCACCCAGGGTCAAGCTGTTGGACAAGCCATCGCGTGTCGTGTGGTTATAGGTAAAATTATCTATTGATTGTCTTTGTGCATCCAGGGCTTCTGGCGTATCAAACGCATAATAGGCGTGGCCACTTTGCACCAAGGCATGTGCGTATTGTTGGTAAGTATCTTTGCGGTCACTTTGGCGGTAGGGACCGTTTTGCCCACCAAATCCAACGCCTTCATCCGGAACCAGTCCGGTCCATTTCAAGGCTTCTATGATATAATCCTCTGCCCCGGGTACATATCGGCCCTGATCGGTATCTTCAATGCGCAAGATAAACGTGCCGCCATGTTTGCGGGCAAACAAGTAGTTGTACAATGCTGTGCGCAAACCTCCAATGTGAAGGGCGCCGGTTGGGGAAGGAGCAAATCTTACGCGTGGTTTCATCATGTTATTATCAATGCCATTGGCGGGACATTCAGTCTTCGCGTTTGTTTGTGGGACAAAAATAGGTGTTTTATGGTAACTGGTTAGGGTGGTCGCGTCTGAGACAAAAAAGTGGCCATTATTTGCCAGACAGCGTGCCACCTAACCAGTTACGTTTTATGTTTGCTGCGTCAAATGGGGGGCAACAGGTTTATTGGGCGCCGGCTTTATCAGTAGTTTGTGCAAAGGAAGTGTACTACTCAACGTCATAAATTGCTATCTTTAGAAGTAACTGGTTAGATGGTCACTTTTTTGTTTCAGACGAAGCGGGTATTTACAGGTCGAAGCCGCAACGGTCAAAAAAATGGGCGACGTATGGCAAAAATGGGCCTTTTCGGGCAGGCCTTGTGTCGCCTAAGCGTTTCCAGATATTAAAAGGAATCTTAAACCATTCAAATCACTTTCTATCAGCGTATTAGGTTATGTTTTTCGCAAAAGTACCCAATTTTGTACAGTTATTAATGCCTTCCTACACTTGGCGCGTTCCAACATCCGAAAAAAGACTGTTTCTGACGTTTGATGACGGACCAATTCCGGAAGTAACACCTTGGGTACTCGAAACCCTGCATCATTACGGTGCTAAGGCAACTTTCTTTTGTGTGGGCGATAATGCCCGGAAAAACCCTGCTGTTTTTCAAGCAATCCTTCAGAATGGTCACGCGGTTGGAAACCATACCTTTAACCACCTCAACGGATGGAAAACTGACGCGAGTACTTACTGCCAAAATGTGGCAAAATGCGGTGAAATGTTTGACACTACCCTCTTTCGTCCGCCTTATGGCCGCCTGACCGCGTTGCAGAAAAAATCCCTGCTCAAAGACTTTCGCATCATCCTGTGGGACGTATTGAGCGGTGACTTTTCCCATAAAATACCGCCAGAAACGTGCTTGAAACACGTGCTAACCAATGCTCGACGCGGTTCTATCATTGTATTACACGACAGTCTTAAAGCTGAGCGGAATCTTCGTTATGTTTTACCCAAAATATTGACACATTTCAGCAATCTCGGCTATAGGTTTGATGCAATAGTCCAGGATCCGAGGGCTATAATTTGAATAGGCGCAGGGACTAATTTCACCGTGACAGGTTGCGTTTTACAACTGGTTAGGTGGTACGTTTCATCAGCAACTCAGGGGGCTAAATGCGGAATATTTACCGATTCACAACACGGCGATAAACAATTTGAGAGCCCTTGGTACGGTTATTCACTGAATGCTGTCACCGATGGCGGCACCGAAGCACCTTGCACCCACGCTTCAAACGCTTCAATCTGCCAGGCATCTGCCACGGAAAAACCACCTGTTGCAGTTCGCCGTAAATTGCTGAGATAGGCTCCACTGCCAACGGCCTGGCCCAAATCGTTGGCCAAAGAACGAATATAAGTTCCTTTGCCACACGTTATGGTGAAATCAATTTGTTTGCCATCAGGGTAGTCGGGGTGCAACATGATTTGGGCAGCCTTTTTTCCGATCATGGTTGGTGGCTGGGCGTCAGCCGTTGACACCAGTCGCAATGGCCCCACCTCAAACGAGTCCACCCGAACCGACCGAAAAGGCATTTCAACCGCTTCACCAGTGCGCGCATTTTTATAAAGTCGTTTACCGTCCACTTTCACGGCAGAGAAAACCGGTGGCAGTTGAAGTATATCGCCCAAAAACTGTTGGATTTCAGTTTGAACCATTTCATCTGTGAGATGATCGGTGGGGAAGGTCGCTTCCACCGCTTTTTCAAGGTCGAAAGAAGGCGTTGTGGCGCCAAAGGTGAAGACCCCCGTGTATGTTTTGGTCATCCCCTGTAGCAGGTCAATTTTCTTTGTGTCATCCCCGATACAAAGCACCAGGAGCCCTGTGGCCAAGGGGTCAAGGGTGCCGGCGTGACCGACTTTGCATTTTTTGGGTTTGATACCCAATCGTTGTGCCAGTAGATAGCGTACTTTGTTGACCACATCGAAGGACGTCCACGCAAAAGGCTTATCAATCAATACAATGGCGCCTTTCGGGAATGGATCCGGGAATTCGTTGTTTTTTAGGAGGACGTTGAACATGGCACAAGGTACCTCGAATCAACTATTCCGTGCTGCAATTAATTGCGACATGAATTACCTTTGCCCTTCGAAAAAAGCAACAATCAACACAATATGATAGAATTTCTTGGTATTGGTTCCCGCGTAAAGCACCCTGCGTTTGGCGATGGTGTCATTGTACGCCTGCACCTTGCAGCTTACGAAGTTTGTTTTGTTCAATTTGGTTTAAAAATGGTTGGCAAAGACTATTCCAACTGGCAGGTGGTTGAGCGTATTCCCACAGAAGACGCTGTATCTTATTCCGAAGCGGAACAATCCCTGATCAAGATTTTGCGCTCTTGGGCGGGCGTGTCCTTGGAAAAAATAGAACTGGGTGATCGATGGCGTAACGGCAAAATGGTGCTACAAGCAGATGGCGTACAGCCCAAAGAAATACCCGTAGATACTTTTTTTCACAAGATCGTCATGATGCGCGATCGACTCCGGGTACTGGAGCAAGCCGTCAATGCACACAAAAAGCTCACCGATGAAGACAAGGTAAATCTTCAACAATACATCACACGGTGCTATGGTAGCATGACGACCTTCAATGTGCTGTTTAAAAACAAAGAAGATTATTTCGTGGGCGAAGGCGGAAAAGAATAAAAGCCACCGCAGTATCCTGCATTGATCGCGGTGTTCACAACCACGTTCCATGGTCTTGACCCTGTATCAATAGGCAGGGGCTTCTGTTTCCAGAAACCCCTGCATTGGCATAGTTTTGTGTTTATCGTTGGATGCCAATCATTTATTGAAACTACTTAATCAATATTTTTCCTGTAAAGGGAACATCATTTCCTGCGTGGATAGCAAAGAAGTAGATGCCCGCTGGCATTCCGCTCCGTTCAAACAGGAACTGGATTCCATTAATTTTTTCCTGGCGAACAACCTGTCCCATTTGGTTTGTCAGTTCAAAAGATCCTTCTTTCACCGATTTTTCAAATTTGAACATGGCCACATCAGCCGTGGGGTTTGGAAATACTTGTACGCTGTTTCCTGCGAGCGTCGGATTGACTATGCCAACATTCAACGCGTGGTTGTTGATGGTGTGGAACGTCGTATTGGTCACAACAGGTTCGTTGAAATCAAAATAGATGGCCGCACTGTTTTCGATACGGGTATCTTCTTGGTTGTCTAGCCGCTGCGATACCCGGAATTTCAGAAAGCCATTGGACGCCTGCGTATTCACATTGCTGTCGGGAAGCAAAATGTTGTTGAACAAAAATTGCAAAACCCCTCCTCCCAATATGGTGAATTCCATGGGATGGCTTGACGCGAGCACTCTAACCGTTGCCGGCAACAAGTGTTGAGAAAGCGTGTCCAGTACTTTCACCGTGAACGCCGTATCTGTACCGGTATTTTGAAACCGGATGAGATATTCGAGATCCGTATTGGATTTCAGGAAGTGATTTACACCGAACCCAACTGGGAAAGCCTGTTTGTCGTTGGGGTCAAATGATCCTACGTTTTGCTGACAGTCTGTTCCTTCAAATGGATTTGTATCACTCAGTGGCCACAAATTAACCAATCCAGGCTGGTTCAGGCCACCACAGCCTTCCAGGGCCACAGCTTGCACACCACCAAATGGGTGTAGGGGTTCCTCTTCAGCTTCGAGGCGCCAGGTGCCGCCATCTGCGGGATAACTCAGGTCGATGTGTTCCCCGACACCGAGTTGAAAACCGCCTGTCTGACGCATAATAATGTCTTCTACCACCACAAAATCAAGTATCTGGGCCATAGAACCGACCCCAATGTTGGCCACCTGAAGTCTGACGGAGTCTCCGTCACAAATAGCGGTCACGTCAACATCGGCACCAGACCAATTTGCATTCCTACGACAGTCATCAACGGGGAATATTTTTGCTTCTGAACAGTGTGTGTATCCGATTGGGGCCGCGCAATTCACGACCACGTCCAAATAAAACCGGTTACAATCACCCGCTTGTAAGTCACCCAGCTGAAATTTATACAAATTACCGCTGAGGAGTGTTCCGGGTATCGAACTGGCAATAAAATCAATATAGGAATCTAGTTCAACTTCCACATAAGCACCGGGCACCGTTTCGCCGCTCAGGTTGCAAGCATCTACATAGTAACGGCTTGGCAAACAGCGGCGAAGCACGGGCGAAGCGATACCGACAGAAAGCAGTGCACACCGTTGCTCCAGGTGTACCGGGATATGCTGGCTCACCGCTTGGCCAACTACGGTTTGAACATGGTAGTTTGTTTGGCAATTTTGACCAAAATTGCCGGCACTGACCAAGGTAATGTTCACCAGGGTATCGATACCATCAAGTACCATCGAATATTGGCCATTGGCATCCGTTTGCACTTCTTTGACCTGGCCACTGATGAGACCTGTCGCCCTGACGGTCCATTGGGCAAGCAGCGGTTCACCGGCATCGTAGCTACAATTGACCAGGGTGTCTGAAAAAACACTCCCCTGAACGGTTACATAAAAGGTATCCACCACATTGATAAGCTGGAGAAAGGTATAACCGTTGGCGTCGGCATTCCAGAAAGTAGAGAAGTCGGTGGGTATTGGGTCTGTGGGGGTGATTTTTGAAATCGTCGATTTCCAAGGACTGGCTGTTCCCGGGGCGCTGACAATCGGGCCTGGCAAATTGGCCGGATGCCCGCTGATTGCACTGGGGTTGGGGTTGGGAATAGCAATCATAGGCAGCGTCGGATTGTACGTGCACCAATTGATGACTGTCCAGGTACGCTCAATGCGGAGATTTGTATTCGAACCAACGGTGAAAACCTGATCAGAATAGGACAGCCCCAACAATTCACAATCTTCCCCAAAGAAGGTTGGTTGGCCGTAAGCACCTGTAGGACTCAAGTTCCCCCCTTCAACATCATTTGGAAATCTGACAAAATAATTTTGTTCGTAATTCACCACAATCTTCTGGGAACATTGGCTGGAGTTGGCACTACAATCCAGCGCTTTAAAGGTGCGGGTGATGGTACCTTTGCTACACAGGGTGTCGAACAAGGCATAGTTTACAGCCGTAACAGCAGGCTGCAGACAAGCGTTGTCTGATAGCACTGCATTTCCATAAGCGGCGAAAGACGGATCGAACTGTGCGCAGGTAACAGTAATATCTGCCGGCGCCACACAGACCGGTTTGATTTTGTCTTCCACCTCAACCAATACCTGACACTCATTGTAAATAGGATAGCCGGTTACGGGGTGAATGGCAATAGTTCCTCCTGCTGTCAATTTATAGGTGCGCAATAGGACAGTTTGTGTAGTACCTACTTCTTCGGCATAAAACTTAATGGAGTCCTGCTCCGAAATCGCGCGTTCAAATTCGCTGGGGAAATCGGGAAAAACGTCATTGCAGGGCGTATGTCCATTGGTGCTATTCAAATTAAGAACCGTGTTGGAAAATGGCGCAGCCCTGCGAATGGTCAGTCGAAGATTGTTGCCACAAGGGTCGTATGAACCTCCATCAAAAGCAGAAGCCTTTACCCAAATTGTTCCTGCGCCCCTGTCTGAAGCAATGGCCGCGGGAGCATTGTTCGGACCTGCCGGTCCATAGCAATCATTCAAATTGTCTGTGCCAATTGCGACTTTGACGAGCGCCTTACAAACGGCGACCGGCGCGATGGTATCGGGGTCACAGTTCTGGGCGCGCATGGTTGTTTGAGCGGCAAACAGTAGCGCAAGTAAACCTAGCAACCCGCGCTTTGCTGAGAGATAACTGTAAAAAAATTGTACCATAAAGATTAGTTTTTTTTGTTGGTGAGCTTTTATTACTTGTTTTGGCAGCTTGGAATGCTTTTTTGACCTGCTATTATTTCTGATGATACAAAAGTCCGCTATCGTTGGGGATTAACCAAAATCATTTTTTTTACATTGTAGAGTATTTTTTTGTTAATTTATTTTTTAAAACCTTTACAATCAAACAGTTGAAAAAATATTAAAAATTAAAAATCTGTTTTTTTACGTAAATATTTTTGAAATTATTTATTTTGGGTTCAAATATGGACCAAACGAATCTTTGCCAACTGATACACACCTTTTCAACCGTTGAATTGCGGGATGTACGCCGTTTTCTACATTCACCTTTTTTCAACCAACGAAAGGACCTGATGCTGCTATTTGACTGGCTCTGTGCGATGCCCTCAGCGACCAAAGAAAGCACCTGGCGCCATCTTTTTGGCGATATCGCTTTTGATTCTCAAAAGTTTCGGCTTCACCTGAGTTATTTACACCGATTGTTGGAACAGTATCTTATCGTCAAAGAAGCGACCGGCAACCAGCTTACCAATCAGGTAACGTTGGCCGTGGCGTATCGAAAAAGAAACAACCAGACGGCATTTGAACGCGTGCGTAAAACCCTTGAAAAATCACTGGAGAGCCAACCTTTGCGCAACGCCTACTACCATCAAAATCACTACCATCTTTTGTGGGAATCCCACCAACACAACTACACCCTGAACCCCACCGACGTATCACAGTTGCGGGAGCTTTCCAACGCGGCAGATGTCGTTTACCTCTGCCAAAAATTGCGGGTGGTGTGTTTACTGGCAGCGCATCAATCTGTTTACCAAGCTGACATTGAGCACGACCAAGAGAAAGAACTAATGGTCATGGCTGAAAGAGCGGCGTACGCCGATGAACCAGCCATTGCAGTATATATGGTGTGTTATCGGATGCTTCGAAAACCCGACGAGGCGGAATACTTCCAACAGTTTAAAGCGATCCTCATGGAACGATCCTCTAATTTTTCGGAAGAAGAAGTGCATGGCTTATTTATTTTGGCCATCAACTACTGCGTTCGCAAAATAAATTCCGGTCAAGACAAGTATTCCAGCGAAGTGCTTGCGCTGTACAAGACCGGCTTGTCGAATGGTTATTTGTTTGAGAACGGCATTCTTCGTCGCTTCACGTATTACAACATCGTAGCGGCGGGACTCCAGTCAAACGAATTGGAATGGGTTCGCTACTTTATCCATGAATACAAAAACAGACTGGAGAAAAAATATCGGGAGAGTCTGTTTGGCTTCAACTTGGCCAGGCTGGAGTACGCGCATCAGAATTATGGCTATGTACTAGATCTCCTGCAGAAAGTCAATTACCGGGATATTCTGCTCAACCTTTCCTCAAAGACACTGCTGTTGAAAACCTATTTGGCCTTGGGCGAAGAGCAGATGCTGCGGTCTCACTTAGACGCCATGCGCAACTATATTCACCGAAAACACGTCATTGGATACCATCGCACCAACTACCTCAACGTGGTTCGGTACATGGAAAAATACATGGGACTCCAGCTATCCGATAAACTCGCGGTCGGAGCGTTCCGGGATTTGTTGGAAAGAGAAGAGACGCTGTCTGAAAAAAACTTTTTCCTTGGTTTGTTGCCCTCCGTTTAATTCATCTCCACAATCCTTCGTTAAATGAGAAGGGGCGCTACAGCTTTCTGTAGCACCCCCAGCCCTTTTTAACACGTTATATCTTAGAAGGATTGATGTTGTCTTTTGTTCGGTGGTCCTAATTTAAGTATGAACCTGCGCAATGGTCATTGTAATCGACGTTTTGAAACAAAACAGTTAATTAATGGACCAAAATTGAGAATAACATGGAATATTAGCAAATTTAGTTGCACGAACTGTACAAATTACCACTTGAATTGAACAATACACGGTATTTCCCAAGTGTTTTCATTGTGTGTTATCGGATATCTGATGCTTCGAGAACACGACATGGCGGAATACTTCCAACAGATTAAAGCGATCCTCACGGAACGATCCACTAATTTTTCGGAAGTAGAAGTGCATGGCTTATTTATTTTGGCCATCAACCGCTCGTCCGCAAAATATATTCCGGTCAAGACAAGTATTCAAGCGCAGTACTAGCGCTGTAGAAGACCGGCTTGTCGAATGGATATTTGTTTGAAAGCAACTGGTTAACGTGGTCGCGGCTGAGACAAAAAATGCCCATTTTTTGCCAGACAGCGTGCCGCCCAACCAGTTACAAATGAGAAGGGGCGCTACAGCTTTCTGTAGCACCCCCAGCCCTTTTTAACACGTTATATCTTACAAGGATTGATGTTGTCTTTTGTTTGGTGGTCTTAATTTCATTATGGACCTATTGCCGTATCCAGTTAATGTAGGACTCAAAAGTGGGTATAGCATCCAATATTAACAAAATTAATTATATGAACTGTTCAAATTAAGCGTTGAATTGAACACTACCGCTTGATGTCTCTTTTCTCAGGTATTTGTCCGGCGCCATTAATTTTTTTGTTCGCTAGCCATTCTATCAAAATGAATGCAACGCACTGGAGCCAAACACACGTAACAAAATCCATACCAAAAACCGAACCGAACTTTTCTATCACTTCCACCCACCATCTTTTTTGATGCTGAAGTAGGACACAAAAATGCGGTCTTAGCAGCATATTTCAGTCGATTTATCGGTTACAAATTGTCAAAATCGGTTACAAATTGTCAATAGTGGTTACAAATTCATTCATTGTTGTAACCATTATGTCGCAGACCCTTCATAAACCCCGCTAACACATTACAACATGGAAGTTATTTGATTTTGTAACTGGTTAGGTGGCACGCTGTCTGGCCCCAAAAGGCCCATTTTCCGCCATACTTCGCAGGTTTTTTTGACCGTAGCGCTGCTACGGCCTACAAAAATCCGCTTCGTCTGGAAAAAACGGTCGCTTTTTTTTCATCTCAGACGCGACCACCCAATAATTTTAGTTTGATAGTAACTGGTTAGGTGGCACGCTGTCTGGCCAAAAAAGGCCTATTATCCGCCATACTTAGCATATTTTTTTGACCGTAGCGCTGCTACGGCCTGCAAAAATCTGCTTCTTCT
>CAIZLM010000281.1 GCA_903933805.1 uncultured Bacteroidota bacterium
GAGCGTTTGCCATCTGTTGTGTTACACAATAAATAACGCCTTTTGTAACAAAAGTTACGTTGCACCCACGCACAACACCCGAACTTTGTGGCAAGAAACAAATCGATGTACCTAAAAAGCGATGCCAGTATGAAATTCTTGAAAAGCAATGTGTTTACAATTGTCGGGATGGTTCTCGGCGCCGCAGGCGGTTATTTGTATTATCACTTCGTCGGTTGTGCCAGTGGAACATGTGCCATTACGTCCAACCCTTGGATCAGCACTTTGTATGGCTCGATGATGGGTGGATTGCTGCTGAATACATTTCAAAAAGATAAGGTGGTCGTGCCTGGGGCAAAGGAGTAGCCTTTTTTGTCTCAGACGCGACCATGACAACCAGTTACACAATCGCAACGGGTTGGGTGGCACGCTGTCTGGCCCAAAAAGGTCCATTTTCCGCCATATTTCGCGGATTTTTTTGACCATAGCGCTGCTATGGCCTACAAAAATCCGCTTCGTCTGGCAAAAAATGGCTTCTTTTTTGTCTCAGACCCGACCACGCCAACCAGTTACACAAAATCAAAACTATGAACGCAGAAAAAATCATCAAAAACAGCCTTGGAACCGTCCTTGATGTGCGAACCCCCGCCGAATTTATGGGTGGTAGTGTTCCGGGAGCCATCAACATTCCATTACAGGAAATCCCACAGCGCGTTGGCGAAATCAAAAAAATGGCGCAGCCGTTGGTGCTTTGTTGCGCCTCTGGCAACCGAAGCGGGCAAGCGCAGGGATATTTGACCCAATTGGGGGTTGAATGTGTCAATGGCGGTTCTTGGTTGGAAGTAAATTATACTCACGCACAAAACATATAAAAAATGATCAATATTTTGAAAAAATTGTTTGGTTTCGGCCCAAAAGTAGATTTCGCCGATTTGGTTAAACAGGGTGCTATTATCCTGGATGTTCGCAGCAAGGCGGAGTACGCCAACGGGCACATCAAGGATTCTATCAATATTTCAGTTGACACGTTGGCAAACAACCTCGGCAAACTCAAAGACAAAAGCAAGCCCATCATTACGTGCTGTGCCAGTGGTATGAGAAGTGCCAGTGCCAAGAGCATTTTGGTGTCAAATGGTTACACGGCCGTCCACAACGGTGGTGGCTGGACAAGTTTAAAAAATAAAATATCCTAACATGGACGCACACTATTATAATGTAGATGTAAACTGGAATGCTGAACGGAAGGGCACGATGTGTTCTCCTGAATTAAGTCAGGAAGCCGGTATTTGTATTGAGGTTGCAACGCCACCGGAGTTTCCCAAGGGAATGCCGGGAATATGGTCGCCGGAGCATTTGTTTACGGCCGCGGTGAGCAGTTGTCTGATGACGACGTTTTTGTCCATTGCAGAAAACTCAAAATTGTCTTTTACCCATTTCAGTTGTAAGTCGAAGGGCAAATTGGAGCAGGTGGAGGGGAAATTCATGATGAGTGAGATTCTGCTCGAGCCGACGGTTACCATTGTTGACGAAAAGGACCGCGAACGTGCGGAGCGAATCTTACAAAAATCAGAAGCTGCGTGTTTGATTTCAAATTCGGTGAAATCAAAGGTTACGATGCAAGCCACCATTGTTGTTGGGGTCTAATAATGCTATACGTAACCAGTTACTACTAAACCAAAAAAACATGAAAGATCGAATCTTAACCGGATGGACATTCCAGCGTGCGGTGTACGTGCTGATGGGCAGTTTTTTAATCTATCAATCGGCCTTAACACAGGAGTGGGTTGGCGTTGTTTTCGGTGGCTACTTTGCAGCGATGGGCGTTTTCGCTTTTGGCTGTGCCGCTGGCAATTGCTATGGTGGTAAGTGCGCCGTTGACCCCGGCAAAAATACTGCGATGACCCTTCAAGAAGTGGAGGTGCCTGAGGCCAAACCATAGGGGCGGGTGAGCGCTTCCCAGCTTATGGTATCACCACGGATTAACACGGATTAACACGGATTTGGCACAGTGCGATTCCTAACTGGTTTGTGTTAATCTGTGTATGCTGTTTCCGACCCGCTTGGTCTTCAAATTCATTGGGATGCTGGTTGGACTTTATTCCGCTCAACGCAGGTCCAAGCGCCCTGCTTGGGCTTGGTTTGAGTGCTTTTGGCATTGATTGGGAAGACCAAGAAAGGTTGAAATTGTGACAAATTTGGTATCGTGCTGTACGTTTCTGCTTGGCGACAACGCCAAACAGGGCGCTTTATCGTGCTGTACGTTTCTGCTTGGCGACAACGCCAAGCAGGGCGCTTTGGCTTGGTACTCGCCGCGCTCGGGTCTTTTTTTGACCCAGCGCCGCTCCAGCAGGATTCCATGCTAAAGTACAAACATAATGTCCGGATAGAATATTCCACCGACAAAAAACCAATCACTTTGTACACTTCCCTCAGGTCGTCCGTCCGAAGATGACCAAGGCTTTTTTTAAAATGTCACGCTCCATTTCCACTTGCCGAAGCGCCTTGCGAAGGCTCTCTATCTCGGTATCCCGATCCGTTTCTGCGGATGA
>CAIZLM010000282.1 GCA_903933805.1 uncultured Bacteroidota bacterium
ACCTTTTGTAACTGGTTAGGTGGCACCCTGTCTGGCCCAAAAAGGTCCATTTTCCGCCATACTTCGCATATTTTTTTGACCGTAGCGCTGCTACGGCCTGCAAAAATCTACTTCGTCTGGCAAAAAGTGGCCGCTTTTTTGTTTCAGACGCGACCACGCTAACCAGTTACACCTTTTTTTAAAAAAAAATCGCCTATTTTGTCACAAGTTGCGCGGCATTTTGTCCTTTTGCACCCGACAAATACCACCACCATGGACGCACAACGTGTTGCACTGCTATCAGGGCCGCTTCTTTTTCTGACCATAATCCTTTTGCCGCTACCGGAAGGGATGTCCGCAGCTGCCCAAATCACGGCTGGCATAACCTTGTGGATGGCCGTTTGGTGGATTACAGAACCAGTAAATTCTGCCGTAACAGCCCTGTTGCCGTTGGTTTTGTTTCCGCTGACAGGCGTGATTCCCCTAAAAACAATTGCTGCAGAATATGGAAATGAGATCATTTTTCTATTCATGGCAGGTTTTTTCATCGGAAAAACCATTGAGAAGTGGAACCTTCACCGACGCATCGCCCTTGGTCTTGTGCTGTGGTTGGGTACAAACCCTTCCAAGATGGTCCTGGGTTTTATGGTAGCGACGGCTTTTATCTCCATGTGGATTTCCAATACGGCAACAGCGGTGATGATGACGCCGGTTGCGATTGCCGTCGGAACAAAGATGGCCACGGATACAAATCATGGTGCGAATTTCAACAAAGCGTTGTTGCTGGGCGTTGGGTATGCCTGTTCCATCGGTGGGTTGGCAACCATGATCGGAACACCCACCAATGCGATTTTTATCGCGTTTGCACAGGCAAAATTCGGTGTAACGGTGTCTTTTTGGACGTGGTTTTTGTTTGGTTTTCCGTTTGCAGCAGCACTATTGATTATTTGTTGGCAATTGTTGACTCGTATTTTTCCACTTCCATCGGGAACAGCGGAGAGCGATCAGTCACGGCGTTCCATTGCAGCAGAATTGGATTACATGGGTCGTATGACAACGCCTGAAAAACGCCTGTTGGGTGTTTTTTCTGTCGTGGTACTCGCTTGGATTACTGGATCACTGTTGTGGTATCGCTGGATCCCCAATTGCAATGACACCATTGTTGCTGTGGCAGGGGCATTGCTCCTCTTTGTGCTGCCTTCAGGTGAAAAACCAACTGCAAACCAACAAGCACTGTTAGATTGGGACACTGCCCTGAAAATCCCCTGGGGGATTGTGTTGTTGTTTGGCGGCGGACTAGCGCTGGCAAAAGGGTTCGATTTAAGTGGTTTGGCGGTTTGGTTGGGTGAACAGTTGAAGGGTCTGAGTACCCTGCCCCATGTTTTGATTTTATTGGTGGTATTGGTGGTGGTGGTTTTGCTGAGTGAGGTGGCTTCCAATATTGCAACCGCTTCCATGATGATGCCCGTGTTGGCATCATTGGCCCTGAGTATTGGAGCGCATCCTTTTGGGTTGTGCTTGAGTGCGACGATGGCCGCCTCGTTTGGTTTTGGGCTTCCTGTGGCTACCGCCCCAAATTCAATTGTATATGCGTCGGGGTTCTTAACAACAAAAGATATGGCCCGTGCGGGGTTTTTATTAGATGCCGTTGCAATTGTTTTGCTGCTGACCTTTATCTACCTGCTGCTGCCCACTGTTTGGGGGATGACGGTTTGACGGTAAATGCCAGCGAAGTAGTTTGTTTCTCATAAGGGCTTCAAATACCCCTGTAAAAACCATTGTTTGTGAAAAAAGCCTTCTTGTTAAACATCATGCTCTTGGTTTTTGTCAACCTATTGATAAAACCGATTTTTATTTTTGGTGTTGATCTTGGGGTTCAAAACCGTCTTGGTGATCAATATGGGCTGTATTTTGCCTTGCTGAACCTCACCTACCTCAGCCAGATCATCAACGATTTTGGTATTCAGAGCTTTAACAATCGGCATATCAGCCAGCACCCGCACCTGCTGCCAAAGTATTTCCCCAATTTATTGGCCATCAAGGCTTTGTTGAGTATTACGTACCTCTTTATTACCCTGTTGGTCGCTTGGTTTGTGGGGTATCGCTGGGATATGCTGCCATTGTTGTTGGTCCTGTTGATCAACCAAGTGCTGGTCCAGCTCATATTATTTCTGCGGTCTAATATTTCCGGGTTGGGCTATTATACGACGGACAGTTTGCTGTCAGCCCTCGATAAGCTGTTGATGCTTTTGACGTGTGGCGCCATTCTATGGGGGAATGTGGTGCCACTCACATTGATGTCTTTTGCCCTTTCACAAACGATGGCTTTGTTGGTGACGGTATTCGTTGTTTTTTGGGTATTGAAGCGGCGGGTTGTTTTTTCGGTACGCCCATCGTGGGCAGATAACTGGCGTGCGGGGCGTCCTGCCTTATTGTCTCTTTTTCGTCAGAGTGTACCCTATGCACTGGTGGTACTGTTGATGTTTGCCTATACCCGGTTAGACGCTGTATTGTTAGAGCGTTTGGCAGGAGCTTTCCATGCGGATGTTTACGCCAGTGCATTTCGATTGTTGGAGGCTTGCAATATGTTTGGGTATTTATTTGCGTCGCTGTTGTTGCCGATGTTTGCTCGATTGTTGAAACAGGGCCAGCTGGTGGCGCCATTGGTATCCTTGAGTTTCAAATTGATCTGGGCTGGAAGTGTCACGTTGACTGCGGCCATATTTTTTGCACGGGAGGATTTGATTCGTTGGATGATGCCTTTGCGCGCAACAAACTACCGATTTGACGTGTTGGGTGTTCTGATCTGGGCGTTTATTCCGGTGAGCGTCACGTATATTTTCAGCACGTTACTCACCGCCCGCGAGCGTATGATGCGCATGAACCGTTTTTTTCTCGTTGGTATCGCCATAGATTTGTTGTTAAACTTGCTGTTGATTCCAACATGGCAGGCCTTGGGGTCCGCCATTGCGGCCGTGGTGACGCAAATATTTATTGGTTTGGCCATGGTTTGGCTTTGTTGGCGGGAGTTTGGTTTTCGTGTTGGATCCAGCGGCATGCTGCGTATCATCGGGTTTGCCGCTTTCGTTGTGGGCCTTGATTATGTGCTTTTTGAAGCGGTGGTATTGCCTTGGGGCATAAAATTTTCTTTGGCCTTGGCCTTGGGTTTGGTTGGATTGCTGCTTTTTCAGTTGGTTGACCTGAAAAGAGCCCAACAAGCGATAAAATCAGGGGGTAAGATTTCAACTTAAAATTTAGGCAACTGGTTAGCGTGGTCGCTTCTGAGACAAAAAAGTGATCATTTTTTGTCAGACGAAGGAGGTTTTTGCAAGCTGTAGCAGCGCTACGGTCAAAAAAATCAGCGAAGTATGGCGGACAATGGGCCTTTTTGGGCCAGACAACGAGCCACATAACCAGTTGCAAATTTAGACAAGATGATTGGGCAGAATTTTCTGGGGTAATAATTTTGGTGACATCTGTTGTTTTTTTACCACCCAACCATGATGCCACCAAACAAAATTTACACATTGCTGTTTTCGATTACTATAAACTGCTTTTTAGACAATGGATACTTGGATTTATTATGCGCTGATTACCCTGGCCGCCTATGTTGGAATGGAATTTATGGCTTGGTTTACCCACAAATATGTCATGCACGGTTTTCTGTGGAAATGGCATGAGGACCACCACCTGCCAAAGCACGAAAAAGAGCATTTTTTTGAAAAAAATGACCGTTTTTTTCTCGTTTTCGCGATTCCATCTATGATTTGTTACATCACAGGAAGTTCGACGGAATACTTTGCGCTGTTCTTTGTGGGTATTGGTATTTCGTTGTACGGGTTGACATACTTCCTCATCCACGACGTTTATATCCATCGGCGTTTTACCTGGTTCAAGCAATTGGATGGCAAATACTCGCGTGCAATTTTGCGTGCCCATGGAAGCCACCACGCCAAACGCACGAAGGAAGATGGCGAGTCCTTTGGCCTGCTTGTCATTGATCCAAAATTTTTCAAATCAAGGAATAAACAAGATGATGCAGCCTTGATCAAGAACAATGAGGCCTAAACTACCCATAAAAAGAGCGGTAATTCCTGCAAAGGATTACCGCTCTTTTTATGGAGTATTGTAAATGGTTATGTGGCACGCCGTCTGGCCCAAAAAGGCCCATTTTCCACTATTTCAGACTATCGTGCAATCACCAAGCGGCGCGACACCCTTCCATCCCGGTTGCCCAGGGAGTAGAAATAGCTTCCATTGGCCAGGTTTTTGCCATCGAAGGTGAATTCATTGACACCGGCATCCAATTGAATCGCCTGCGTATGCACCCGCTGTCCGACCAAGTCAAACACCTCAAAGGCATATTCACCCGGAACCAGTGATTCGACCGTAATGGTTGTTTCCGTGCTGAAAGGGTTGGGTGAATTTTTGATAAATCCAATGCTGGGATTTTGATCATACGTACCTACAAGACATTGAGCGTCTTTAAGTGCGAGGTAATAGTGGTTGTTTCCGGGCAGTTGTCCAGGAAATATGAGGGGGATACCTCCGATCAACGTGTTGACGGTGGTGGTGATACCAAGGTCAAGGGTGTCTGGGGCAACGTTGGCAGCGGTGGGTGTTCCAAAAATACGGATACAGCCAAGCGTCCCCGCTGCAAAAACGCAGTTGGGTGGGTCACAGCTGTAGGAAACCCCAATTGGAAGGTTACTCACAGCCCCAGTGGCGGCCACCGATACATTCAGCAACTGAAAACCAGAGTAGGTCAGCGGTACATTTACCGTAACAGATTGGTTGTAAGGGTGTGATATACAGGCATCGGCTAGGTTATATTGCATGGTAGCTTCATCCCAAAATGCAGGAGAAAGGAGGGCGCCTGACTGGATGAGGGATGAATCACGCGCGCAGGTTTGAGCAAATGACATCGCAGCAAATGCCAGAACAAACAAAATAGAAAGTGTTTTTTTCATGGTTAAAATTGATGTTAGAGGTGGTTAAAATGATCGGTTTTTTCAATGATTGAGCCTTAAAGTTAGCGAATTTCGCACTATTGAGCGGCACTTAATATGCGTTGGTCCAGTTCGGATTTGTTAAGCCCCATTTGTTGCGCTTTTTTGTAGTCAAGCTCCGCCTCATCCACCTTGCGTGACTGCACCCGCGCTCGTGCGCGCTCAAGGTACGCAAGCCCAAAATTCGGATTGAGGCGTATGGCCTCATCGAGGGACTTGATGGCCTCGTCATTGCGTTTCATACTGCGCAGAATCATCCCGCTTTCATACCAGATGTTGGCATTGTTGGGGTCTAATTTTAAATATTCTTTGTAATCAGCCAGCGCGTTGTCGTATTGCTGCAAAGAGTAATAGGCGATGGAGCGATTAAAATATCCATTCTTGTTGGTCGGATCAAGTTTAAGTCCTTCGGTGATGTCTGCAATGGATTGGACGTGGTTGTTTCTTGCACCCTCCGCTGCGCCGCGGTTAACGAGCACTTCAGCCTTAGACTTGTTCTTGATTTTCGGTTTTGTCAACGCTTCTGTGTAGTCTTTCAACGCATTTTCCAGGTATTCGTTTTCTTTTGATTTGAACTTGCCGGACAGGGCCATATCAAAATAGGTTTTTCCCCGGCTATTCAGCAGATCAGGGTTTTTCGGCTCTATTTCAACTGCTTGTGTGTAATCACGGAGGGCTGACTCGTAATTGCCATTGTTTCTATTGTATTGGCCGCGGTTCCAATAAGGCAGAGAGTTCGTTTTCTTCTCAAAAAGCATCACATGAGACCAAAGGGTGTCACCGTTTTTCCAGATACTAATTTGCTTGACCGTCCAAGCAGCGTATAGTACGATGAAAATACCCAAAACCACCCGCAGGATGTTTTTCCATTGGTCTTCCAGCGCATAGCGTCCGTAGTACCAAGCAATGATAGCAAAAAAACCAAAATAGGGTACGTATGTGAAGCGGTCGGCTAGAAAACCTTGTCCTGCACCCAATATTTGCAACAGGAACATGATGTTGAAAAAGAAAAACAAGGATCCAAATACCCATATTCTGTTGTCAGACTTCCAAGCGCGCCAAACGGCAAAACACATGGCAGCGAAGGCGATCGGAGCGACATAAACCAAAACCGGCAATGGTTTTGGATAGGGGTACAAAGGCGACATGGGGTAGGGCGCTACCAATTTGTACAGGTAAACACACACCGAATAGGCCCCAATACACAAGCGATCCACGGTGGTGAAATTTGTCAAATCATCTGTGGTGGAGCCTTGTTGTTTGAGTGTATAAAGGTTGATCAAGCCAATGGCTCCGGAAATAAGCCAAAAAGGTATTTTCTCCCAAATCAACTTGAGGCCCAATGGCCGGCGGTACCAATAATCCAACACCAGCATAGAAAGTGGCAACGTAACGGCTTGTACTTTTGAAAAACAAGACAGTATGGCCAAGACCACCACAATCATGTACGTTGCCGTGCGCCCTTCAGAACGCTCACCCTTGCGTATCCATTTCACGTAATACACCAGTGCTGCAAAGAAAAAAACCGCGAACAACACGTCTTTTCGCTCCGTTGCCCATGCAACAGACTCTACCCGCATCGGGTGTATGCCAAACAACAGGCCACCAACAAAAGCGCCCCAATTGCCAAAACCCATGGCGAGTAGCAATTTTATAACAAAAAACACGGTCAGCAGGTGAAGCAGTAAGTTGTCTGTGTGGATCAGCCGCGTAAAACTTTCTCCCAGTTCGCCGCCTGAAATGCTTTTTTCTATCGCAAAAGTGAGAATGGGCAGCGGGTTGTAGTTTCCAATGACAGCGCCTTTGTTGATGTCAAAAATATTGGAAACGGTGGTGCCCCACGGTTGTCCCTTTCCAACCAGGAGCAGGTTGGGGTTTTCCGTTATGTTTGGGTCGTCATCCCAGTTTACAAGCCCGTTGGAAAGGCTGGGAAGGTAGCAAGCTGCGGTGATGGCCAGCGCCACAAGGGCAAAAGTGAGCCATCCGCTGTTCTGAGTGGGCGCTTTGCCGATGGAAGTGGTATTTTTCGACGCTTGCTTTGCCAGAGGCTTTTTTGTTTGAACGGGTACAGTTTTTTTTGCCATTGCTTTGTTTTTTTTCCGACCACCTAGGTAGTTATGCTTTTTTTCTAGTTGTTGGAAGTGTCCTGAAAACAGAAAATGATCCAACGCCAATAGACTTTTTTTTGATGCTATCTACAGATATACCGCATCAATCAATGCAAAAGTAGAAAGTTAGACCCAAAACAATGGCACAACTTTGATCATTATACGCGGCAGCTTGAAAAAACTACCTGCACCAAAGTATTCAAAACAATCAAGTCGCAATCACATTGACTTGTTTGCTTGCGCACATCCTGAAAAGGCTCCGGTGTTTCCAGTCCTTTCAGCTTATCTTTACGCCTAGAATTTTGCTTTGAAACACAAGATTTTCGTTGGCTGCTTCTAAGACAAAAAAGGCCAGCTTTCTGCCATGCATCGCAGATTTTTGCAGGCCGTAGTAGCGCTACGGTTAAAAAAATCTGCGCAGTATGGCGGAAAATGTGCTTTTTGGGCCAGACAGCGCGCCACCTAACCAGTAACAAACAATCAAATACTTATTCAGATGCGTCGTCAAACTACGTCCCATATTCTTATGGTTCGCCCTGCAAATTTCGCTTTTAACGAAGAAACGGCCACGAACAACGCTTTCCAACGCAGAGATGAAAGTTTAAGCACCGCTGAAATTCAGTCCGGTGCCATCGCCGAATTCGATGAATTTGTCAGCAAACTTCGCCATGCCGGTGTACATGTCGTGGTTGTTGAAGATAGTATTACGCCTGCCAAACCCGATGCGGTTTTTCCCAACAACTGGGTGACGTTTCACCAAGAGGGTTTTGTTGTAACATATCCTATGTTTGCTCCGATACGGAGGCTCGAACGGCGGGAGGACGTGATTGATGCCGTTGCAAGGGAGGGATTCCGGATTGATGCGCGGTTTCACTTTGAGGAAAGTGAGGCGCGGGGTTGTTTCTTAGAAGGTACCGGCAGTATTGTTTTCGATCACGAGCATCGGCTCGCGTACGCCTGCCTCAGTCCGCGCACAGACGAGGCCTTATTGGCTGATTTATGTCAAAAAATTGGGTATAAACCAGTTGTTTTTTGTGCAGTGGATGCGAAAGGACAGGACATCTACCACACCAACGTGATGATGGCGATGGGGGAGTCATTTGTGGTAATATGCTTAGAATCAGTTTTTGAAACAGCACAACGCCAAATGCTGGAGGAACAGTTTCTGGCCACTGGCAAGGAGGTGGTCGTCATTTCGTGGCAGCAAATGGCGTCGTTTGCTGGAAATATGTTGCAGGTCAGAAATCAGTCCGGACAACCTTTGTTGGTCATGTCCAATACCGCTTTTCAGGCATTGACACCAGAACAAGTTGACACGCTTGGCCTACATACAGGGTTGTTACACGCACCGATCGATACAATTGAAAAATATGGCGGCGGTTCTGTGCGCTGTATGATGGCGGAAATATTTTTGCCACTATTCAATCCCTGAAATATGGCCTGATATGTGGCTTGATATGAAGTTTGCAATACGGCCAAGGATCCCTTTTGTGCATCGTCCAGTGAACAAGAAAAAAGAGGCCGTCCCACAAAATTAATTGTGAGACGGCCTCCGTTATTTCGAAGTCATAAAACTCCAGCAAGCGTATTTTTCGGCAGATAATATCCACTTAGACCAGTATTCTTTTGATATGCAAAGTTGGGGAGACGGTTAAATGTGGGAAATTTAAACCGACGAACAACAAAGACAACTGTCAAAATCACCGCCACTGGTTGCGGGTATTTATCCTTACCAAAAACTATCGCTCTAACACAATTGTTTTGGTCATAACTTCCTCCCCGGCAATGACACGAAGGAAATAAATGCCCGGCGTTGCCTGGGATGGCCTCCATTGGTACGTTGCGTCTCCTTCGATCAGGCCATTGTGTAGATTGGCAATGGTTTGACCAAGTGTGTTCAATATTTCCACTTGGGCATTCGAGGATTTCACGCCTTTCACTTCAATATTCAACACATCTCTGAAAGGAACAGGAAAACAATTTACCGTTGCCCCTGAAATATCAGCGAAGTTTGAAACAGCTTCAGATCGATCATCGGACATACACAAACCACCGTAGAGTAAAACGGCGCCTACATTAAGGCTAGATGTATTGTCAAGCTGTTCGCCCAGAATCACGGTGCGACCACTGATGGCAGCGCAACTACCCAAGGCATCCCCCTCTTGTCCGCCACCATCTTCAAGTGTGCCAACGAGTACCCATCCGTCATCCTGTCTGAGATAAACAAACCCCCTGCCAGAGTTGTAGCCAAATAGGTCGTCATCGCCGCTCGAGCCTACGACAGCATACTCGCCGTCGATTGACACAGCACAGCCATAATGGTCATTTGGTCGACCGCCATAATCAAGGATGATGTTTTTCTGTCCCCAACCATTTACCCCATTTTGGTTTTTATAAAAAGCAAAAGCAGCACCGGCATTCACACCTTTACGGTCGTTGTGATCTGCGCCTACGATGGCCCAAGGACCACTGACGGCAACGCTGATGCCAAAATTGTCGTTCAAACCAGACAAGGAGGCTCTCATTCTTGACAATTGTCCCCATTTGTCAGGGCCAGTTTGATGGCGACCAAAAACGTAAGCAGCGCCAGCATTTTGGAATATGCCATCAACACCTGGAGCGCCAACCACAGCGTAATCGCCATCCAAAGCTACACTAATACCAAAGTTGTCGCTAGACTTTCCTCCAGTAGACAGGAGTTTGGCAACCTGCCCCCAATGATCGTCACCACCTTGGTTTCGATAGAAAATATAGGCAGCACCAGCGTTGCCGGCCGCCTGATCATCCATGTTAGCACCCACCAACAGTCGATCGCCGTCCAAGGCAATACTCACACCAAAGTTGTCACCCGGATCCGGGTCAAGTGCACTAATCTGTTTAATAAATTGCCACTCTGAAGGATTGTCGGGATTCTGGTAAAAAATAAAAACAGAGCCCTCATCGCTGCCAAGTATCACGTCAAAACCAGGCGCTGCAACAGCGGCAATGCCACCAGATATAGTAACACTGGCACCAAAATCATCGCCTGCCGACAAAAAATCGCCAGTTAACTTGTACATCTCAGACCAAACATTGGAAGTGTTTCGGTGTAGAATATAGGCTGCCCCGACAAGTCCTTCTTCGTCATTTTTCTTCTTAGAACCCACAATCGCATAGTCGCCATCAATATCAACACTCCGGCCATACTCGTCTAAGTCCCGGGCATCACTGCTGTGAAGTTTTGCAATTCTCTCCCAGTCTTCCGCTTCATCCACCCAACCGTCACAGTCGTCATCCAAGCCGTTGCAAACCTCTGTGCGGGTTCCAACCAAGATTTGAATGACACAACTGACGGCATTTCCAGCACCATCAGTAGCAGTAACCTCTACATTGGTCAACCCAACATTGAAGGCTGCAGGAGGATCAGCGCTGTACGTCAGCAACAATTCCGGGCAATTGTCCGTCGCTGTTGCCGTGTAATCAACCGTCGCAATACAATCATCCACATCTGTCTTCACTTTGATGTTGGGGGGACACGTAATGATTGGGTACTCGGTATCCTCGATGGTCACATTTTGTGAACACGCAGCGGTGTTGTTTTGGTGACCCGTTACCACCCACGTCACAACAGTTGTGCCAAGTGGGAAAGTAGTAGGAGCATCATTTGTTAGCCCATAAATGATACAAGTGCCTGAAATGGTGGGCGTTCCAACAAATGGAATTTCAGCCAGACAGTCGCTCCGGTCATTGCCTCGGACTATGTCAGGAGGACAATCAATGAACAGTGGACATTGACTCCAAGCGGTGCTTCCAAGCAGTAAAAAGAGGGGAAGGAGCACCCACTGAAGTTTGAAAAGTGGGATTGGTGATTTAGCGTTCATAATATTGGTATTGGTTAGTGAAAAAATATTTCAGACACAAAACTCTAACCCCTTACGATGTTCTGTACATCGAAAAAGCATAGAATTGAAGGGCCAAACGAAGCATGAACGACTCGAAAATCCCGCGAAACGCAAAACAAACAAGCCGTGCCATTCAGCACCATTACTACCAAGAAAGAAGAGGAAACACTCGATTAGAGGAAGGGAATCACGAAGCGCACCGTTCGGTGGAAACCGACCAGTCCCAGTATATGCCTGGAATTAAACCCCGCGAAACACAAAAAAACATCGAAAAAGATCGCAGTACCAAACATCAAAAAAACCTTGGCCCAACACAATCTCTAATACCCAACAAAAATATAGGAAAAAAAATCCAATAGCAACTATTTTTATAAAAATAATTTGTATTTAGCGATTTTTTAAAGAAAAGTCGGTTTTTAGGGCGTATTTGTCTGAATTTGGTGCCATGCACGAACACAGCGGCCATCAAAAGGTTCCAAGGAGGGGCTCTATAGGTATAAAATTTTACACTTGATTTTGTGTGACTTGTCGTAATACCCGCATCACCATCCATACCATCACAGTAGAAGCCAGTGCCAGTGGCCACGGAACGGCAATGTCTTGCTCCAGATCGATGGACGATATCTTGTTTCCATAAAGATACTGACCGGCAACTTGGATGCCATTGTTGAAAAAATGGGCAAGCACCGGCACCCAAAAATTGCGTGATTGCCAATAAAGCCAACCCAATATTATTCCCAAGAGCATTCGCGGCAGAAAACCCTCAAACTGGAAATGCGCCATACTGAATATAAATGCCGATACCAGTATCGCCACCCAAGGATTGTTGATACGCCGCATCAATTGTTGCTGAACGACCCCCCTGAAAACCAACTCTTCCCCAATAGCTGGTAGGACAGCAATAATCGTCAGGTTCGCCAAAAATTCTCCCACATGATCCATTTGGAGTAGCCCCTTGAGGATCTGATCGGTTTGGTCCTCCATTAACTTGAACGATTCTGGCATGGGTATCCATTGGTTGATGTTCAGACTGAAAAGGACCAGGGGAATAGATACGGCCATCAACAAGATGGCCAATCCTCCGATTCTCCAATCGGGCAGCTTCCTGATTCGAAGATAGTCGGGCCAGCTCGGGCCAACATCGGTTATACGTCGATAAAACAACCATGCGGTGAGCCAACCACTGGCCAAGAAAGCAAATAAGTGCCCCAGGCCAAGCTGTGTTCTAACTTGCCATCGTTCATCGGGCGGTGAGTCGGGCACTAAACTTAAACTTGGATCCCAACTGGTTGCCAAGCATAACACCTGGAATACCAGTCCGCCAAGACCTGCCCCAACAATAAATAGTCCAAATTGAGCCAACAACACCAATCGAACGCGGGGCTCATAGTGCCTGATGGGGCTGAAGGTGTTTTCAGGCTGTTCAAGTTCTTGTCTTTCTTCCATGTGTGTGCGTTACTTTTGCGCCACAAGATAGCACAATGACGAATCTGAGCGTAAATATCAACAAAGTTGCGTTGCTCCGAAATGCTCGCGGCAGCAACCTCCCCAACCTGATCCAAGTGGCGCAGGACTGTGAAGCCTTTGGGGCTCAAGGGATTACAGTACATCCACGGCCAGATCAGCGACACATTCGCTACGACGATGTGCCGGCATTAAAGGCCGTTGTCAAGACGGAATTCAACATCGAGGGCTATCCGGATCGAGCCCTGATCGACTTGGTTATCGCCAACCGCCCCCACCAATGTACGCTGGTGCCGGATGCTCCAGGTCAATTGACATCGGATCACGGCTGGAACACCCTGGACAATCAGTCCTTTTTGAAAGAAATTGTTGGTGAATTGCAACGTTACGGCATTAGGGTGTCGCTGTTTGTGAATCCGGAGGCAAAGATGGTGGAAGGCGCCAAAATGGTTGGGGCCGATAGGATTGAGTTGTACACAGGTCCATACGCCCATGGTTTCGGTGAAAATGCTGCTGCTGCGATAGAACCCTTTACCAAAGCCGCCGAAGTAGCCAACAAGATCGGCATTGGCATCAACGCTGGCCACGATTTGAATTTAACAAATCTCCGGTTTTTTCGTGTACACTGCCCAGGACTGTTGGAGGTCAGTATTGGACACGCCCTCATCTGTGATGCGTTGTACTACGGATTGTCCAACACCATTAATATGTACCGTAGGCAGTTGACCTGATCGTAATTTTTTTGTAACTGGTTAGCGTGGGCTTAAAAGAAGAAAGCCGACCCACAACACAAGTTGTGAGACGGCTTTCTTTCTTTCTTTAAATACTATCCGAGGGTTTGTCCCCGGCTGAAAATCAATTAGTTTTTATCCCAGAAGATTTTCACCGTAACGGCATCACCGCCAATGGCAGATGAAGCGCGGTTGTAATTTTCTATGTTCAGATTTTGCTCTTGAACAGGGTAGGTGTAGCGCACAGGAATGTCGCCGTATGTCAAACCTTCTGGAACGTTGAGCGTTGGAGCATCGAGTCTTCTCCATTCTGTCCATGCATCGAAACCGCGGTTGTACAGGGCGATCCAAGCTTGGTTGCCAATTTTAGTTTTCCAGTCGCCAGGAGCAGTCGCATAGGCAACATTCGCATTGGCCAAGTAAGCATCAGCATCAGCCGAAGAACCACCCCAGAAAGCAATAGAGGCACGGATGCCGGCTTCGTAGTGTTCAGCAGCGGTACCGCCTACATTCATGCCACGCTCAGCAGCTTCTGCCAGCAAGAAATGACCTTCAGCAGCGTCAAACAACACAGAACCAAAGTCTGGTGCAGTTAGGCCACTGGAAGGCTTAGAATACGTGACAAAGTTGTTGTTGGCAGCGTAAATACCACCACTGTAGCCACCTGCAGCGTCCGTTGTG
>CAIZLM010000283.1 GCA_903933805.1 uncultured Bacteroidota bacterium
AAGCATTGTTATGGTGCTGTTGGCCAAGTGGATATTGGAAAACAATCCCAACGCCCGTGTCGCCATCATCACCGACCGGGATGAACTGGACAAGCAGATCAAGCGGGTATTTGAAGATGCCGGAGAAACAATTTACCGCACCACCAGCGGCAAGGATTTGATGAACCAACTGGCACAGCCAAAACCCATGTTGCTGTGTTCGCTGGTGCATAAATTCGGCAAACGGGAGGTGGATAATTTTGACAGCTTCATCCATGAATTGGAAAATCAGCCCACCAAAACCATCGGCGAACTCTTTGTATTCGTGGATGAGTGCCACCGAACCCAGAGCGGTAAACTGCACAAGGTGATGAAGGCAATGTTGCCCAATGCTTTGTTTGTCGGTTTCACAGGCACCCCGCTTTTGAAGAAGGACAAGCAAACCAGTCTGGAGGTCTTTGGTAAATACATCCACACCTACAAATTCACGGAAGCGGTAGAAGACGAGGTGGTGCTGGATTTGATGTACGAAGCCCGCGATATTGAACAGCGCATAAGTTCACCAGAAAGAATAAATGCTTGGTTTGACAGTAAAACGGCTGGTTTGAACGATTTTCAATGCTCGGAACTCAAGAAAAAATGGGGTACCATGCAACAGGTTTTAAGTTCCAAAAATCGGATGCAGCAAATTGTGAACGACATCGTGGTGGACTTTTCTGTGAAGCCGCGATTGAACAACCACTTGGGCAATGCCATTTTGGTCGCGGGCAGTATTTACGAGGCTTGTAAATATTACGAACTCTTTAAAAATACGGAATTCAGGGGCAAATGTGCCGTGGTTACTTCTTACAACCCATCGCACCGGGATATAGTCACGGAAGACACGGGCGCAAACACCGACACTGAAAAAGAGTACATCTACAAGAGTTACAATACGATTCTGGAAACCGTGGCCGCAGAGCCGCAAAAATCAAAGTCGGAAACGTATGAAGACAAGGCAAAGGCACTGTTCCTGAAAGAGCCTGCCAACATGAAACTGCTGATTGTGGTAGCCAAACTGCTGACCGGATTTGATGCACCCAGTTGCACATACCTCTATATTGACAAGGAAATGCAAGACCATGGCTTGTTTCAGGCTATTTGTCGCGTCAACCGTCTGGACACTGAAGACAAAGCATTTGGTTACATTGTGGATTACAAGAACTTGTTTGTCAAGGTAGGCAATGCGGTGTCTGTTTACACCTCCGAATTGGACTACGACAACTTTGAAAAGCAGGATTGTGACATCCTGTTGAAAGACCGGTTGAAAAGTGCCAGAGAACGCTTGGAAAATGCGCTGGAAGAGATTGCCTTGGTTTGTGAACACGTCGAGCCACCCAAGAGCGATTTGGACTACATTCGGTATTTCTGTGGAAATCCGGAGCAGGAAGAAGATTTGAAGGCTACTGAGGTCAAGCGTACGGCCTTATACAAGCACACCGTGGCACTTATCAGGGCTTATGCCAACATTGCCGCTGAGATGACCGCAGCGGGTTATGCTGACCAAGAGGTAGAACGCATCAAAAAGACGCTGGACAACTACCTGCGCTTGCGTGAAATCATCCGAAAGGCAAGTGGAGAGACGCTTGACATGAAGACATACGAAGCGGATATGCGGTACCTGATTGATAACTTCATCCAAGCCGACCAGAGCCGGAGGATAGACCCCTTTGAGAATCAATCCTTGCTTGAACTCATTGTCAATACCGGTATTTCCGAAGCCCTCAGCAAATTGCCTCAAGGGATTCAAAGCAGCAAAGAAGCCGTTGCTGAGACCATCGAAAACAATGTCCGCCAAAAAATCATCAAAGAGCATTTGATTGACCCTGCCTATTTTGAAAAAATGAGCCAACTACTCAACACCATTATAGCGGAGTTACGGGCGGATAAAATCAACTTCGAGGAATACCTGCAAAAGATGGCTGACCTCACCAGCAAGGTGATGAACACCCAAAGAGATGATATTCCAAAGGACATTCAAACCCCGGCACAGCGGGCATTGTTTCACAACCTTTCCAACAATGTAACCCTCGCATTAGAATGTGATGAAACCATCAAGTACAACAAACTGGCTGATTGGCGGGGCGATGAAAAGAAAGAACTGGTGCTAAAAGCAGCCTTGTACAAGGTTCTTAACGATGTAGCCGAAGTGGAACGCTTATTCCCAATCATCAAGCAGCAAAGTGACTACTAGTGGGAAACAATCAAAGCAATAAACCAACGGTTCAGACCATTGACTTAGGGGAGATAACGGCAGAAGTTGTCCAAAAAGACATCAAGAACATCCACTTGAGTGTTTACCCCCCCAACGGCAGGGTGATGATTGCAGCACCCCTCAGAATGGATGTAGAGACCATTCGGATTTTTGCTATTTCAAAGTTGGGTTGGATCAAAAGACAACAGACCAAACTCCGCAATCAGGAGCGGGAAGCACCGAGGGAATACATTTCCAGAGAGAGTCACTACTATTTGGGCGTGCGGTACTTGCTCAAGGTTGTGGAGCGCGACAGCAAGCCGTCCGTGGCCATCAAGCACGACAACCTGATACTACAAGTAAAGCCAGACACCAATGCGGAACAAAGGCAAATCCTCCTACAGGAATGGTACCGAGCGCAATTAAAAGCACTTGTCCCCCACTACATCGCCAAGTGGGAGAAGATCATGGGGGTACAAGTTTCCGAATTTGGCATCAAAAAAATGAAAACCAAATGGGGAACCTGCAACACAGCAGCAAAGCGCATCTGGATCAACCTTGAACTCGCAAAAAAGCCACTGGAGTGCCTGGAATACATAGTGGTACATGAAATGGTTCACCTGCTGGAACGCAGCCACAACGCACGATTTATCGCCTACATGAACCAGTTTTTGCCACAGTGGCGGAATTTGAAGGAGGAGTTGAATCGGTTGCCTGTCAGTCATTTGAATTGGGCGTATTGAGTTCCAAGCACGCCAGTCATCCCCTGTTTCTCAAAGCCTTCCGAGGATTACATCAAATGCGCTTGTCGTTCGGCCTTCCCAATGGGCCGCAAAGGACATCCGCAAAATTTCGTTGTGCCCGCCGCCTGACTTACAACTTCCGTTAAAAGTGCCGTAATGTATGTCCTGCTTCACTGGACCGGGTCTTCGTTATTTGTAACTGGTTGGCGTGGTCGTGTCTCAGACAAAAAAGTGGCCATTTCTGGGCCAGACACGTGCCACCTAACCAGTTGCCATTTTTTAGTAATGTTGCGCAACCACTGAGATGAAGCCCTTTTTGTTTGACAGACACGCTTTTTGGGACACTATCGGAACAAAGGGCGCCCCGGCATTCCGAGGCACCCTTCATCCATACTTACTTCATCTGTATCATTTTCTTCGTTGCCACATCCGTGGCCGTTTCCAGCTTGTAATACCCCCGTGTTCAACATCAATTACAACCATACTTCATTCACAACCACTTTGTGTTGACTATAAACAATACCAAAAAATATTTTTTTTGGGGCAAACCCCAAACCCCAAAAACCAAACCCCTAGCCCCCGCGGCTACCGGCTAACGACGAACAGCCCGGAAGCCGATGCTGAAGTCCCTGATGGAGTACGAAAAGCCAGCGATGATGCGGTCTGAGACCTGCATGTAGCTGGTATAGTCGTACCAAGAGCCACCGCGCCAGCCGGCGCCAACGGCATCCGTGCCGGGCCA
>CAIZLM010000284.1 GCA_903933805.1 uncultured Bacteroidota bacterium
GTTCCCGGTACCGCACATACCAACGCGCCGCGGTGAACAGGAGGGCCCCAACCAGCAGAAAGAACCAAATTGTCAAGTAAAATGGCGGCGGCACTGCGATCTTGACCTGGCAAAGTTGTTGGTTGATTTTGCCATTTCCGGAACGGGTGCGGACAAACAGGGTGTAATTGCCGTACGGGAGCCCGGCCAGGTACAGTTCAGGTGTGCTCAGTGGATGCCAAACATTGTTCAAACCCTCAATGAGATATTCATAATTTGTCGTGCCGGAACTGGTATAATCGGGGTTGGCAAATTCAAAATAGAGATAACGGTCGCTGGGGTTCAGGGTCACTTTTCCCAACCGCGCATAGTCATTCAAGATGTCAACCTCGGTGCCCTCACTGGCCATAAACTGTCTGGCAGCGGTCAAAAATACCGGCATATCGAAGGCATGTTCAAAATCACCCCAGAAATCACGCGGATGAAGTGTGGTGATCCCATTGAGCCCCCCAAAATACAGGGTTCCATCGGACGCCTTGAAATGCGAAATGCGGTTGAATTCGTTGCTGCTGGTACCATCTTTCATCAAAAAGTACCGCAATCGTTCACTTGAAGGCTGAAATTGTATCAATCCACGGTCGCTGCTCATCCACAAATAACCAGCGGAATCGGCATATACGGCGTATAAGTTGTTGTTGGGAAAGCCATCTGCCACGGTGTATTGCCGGTACTCTGATCGGTCTTTATTCCAACGAATCAGCCCATCTGCGCTGGCCAGCCAGTATATTCCATTGAGGTCAATTTGCAAATGCCTGAAATTTTCCGCTGGTAAAAAATACTTACCCTGTCCTCCTTTCCAGTAGCGTTCTTCAATCCCCTTTTCCCTGTCCAGGAGGTACAAACCGGTACTGCTCACCAGCCAGAGTTTGTTTTTTTGACCAGCCGGTTGAATCCAATAGATATCGGCATTTTTCAACTGGTCATACCCGTTGAATTGATCAAAAATCGAGATTGTTTCGTTTTGGAGGTTAAAATAGCTCAGGCTGTGTTCGACCCCAAGCCAAATACGATCCGCGTCATCAAATATTGACCAAGTTATCCCATCGCCCGTGTTGTACGGTGTCGTAAATGGTGTGGCGCGGTGGTTGCGCAGGTTGTATCGGATAAGCTTTTTTTCGCAGAACCAAATATTGTCTGATGCATCAATGCTATGGGCAAACAGGGCACCTGAATTGTTTTGTGCAATGTTGACTTGTTTGGTTCCGCCTCGGGGCATTTGAACAATATTGCCACGAACGCTGAAATACATGTTTCCAAAACGATCTTCTTCTATACTTCTACAGGTGTTTTGGGACGTTTCACTGTCGGTTATGGTAGGATCTTGCCAGAATAATTTCTGAAATCTATTGGTTCGCAATACAATCTTGTACAATCCATGCAAAGTAGAAAGCCAAACAACTTGATTCTGGTCAGCCATCACACAAAAAATATCGGTTTGATTGATACTCCCCAGGGAGATTCTACCGCCACCGTTATTTTGATGCCGTATGTTGGTGGTTAAGAGCATGCCATTGTTATAATACCACAGCGTTCCGCTGTTGGGTGCCACGGAGATGTCTCGCCAATTGACAAAAGTTTGGTGTTCGTATTCCGGCATACATTCTTGGAGGGGATATTGCGCTACGCGACCATCGGTATGAATGATGGTGCAGGAGGAGAAGTCGCTGTACCATATTGCGCCAGACCCCAGCGCTTTAACCCTGAAAAGTCGCGAGGGGTGATCGTAACGTGCCTTTTGAACGCCCTCGGGCGTCAGTAAAATCAGGTTCCTAATTTCGTTTAAAAAAAATTCCGGCCAAACCCAGATGCCATACGTGTTGTCTTCTGGCGTACAAAACCGGAGTGGAGCCGAGGCAAAGGTGTACAAGGTCCGAATTTTTTTTGTGGACAATGTTAGCTCTTGCACCGCCCCCTTTGTGGTGGAGATCAATACAGTTGACCCTGCACCCTTGGCCGCATCAAACAGCGCCTCTACCACCGCGCCATCCATCCACTGCGACACGGTTTGATGTTTCATCGTGTAGATGTTCATCAAAGAAAAGCTAATGCCCTCTCCTGTCTTCATACGAATCCAGAGATTGCCAAGGTCATCCTCAAATCGGATACTGGCCTTACCGATATCATTGGATACCGACCAGGCCATGACACACACAAATTTTTTACCATCAAAATAATTCAGTCCTGTACCTGTAATAAGCCACAGCAGCTGACGGCTATCCTGAAAAGTCTCATATACATGGTTGTCAGAGAGCCCGTTTTCTACGGTATAATGCTCAATGATAGCCTCAGTATTCTCTTGAGCTGCCAATGGAGACATTGGGAGAGCACCCATGCCGCACAGTATGCTCAGGTGGACTAAAAACAGAAAAACCTGCTTGCTTGTCGTTCTCATGGCACAAAGGTATTCAGCCGCTTCGATGCTTTTCAATACCGCCTGCCCACGCCCAATGATTGTCAAGGACTTTTTTTTCACCGTTGCACGCCATAACGCTTAAAAAAAGCGCTAAAACTGTTGTTTTTTTAGTCTTTGCCTCGAAACACTAAATTGCCGGCCCTCCGTGTTGTCACAATTTTGTCACAATATTCCCCCGCTATTACCCCTTTACGAGCACTTTGTCACAACTGTCCCATGTCGATCAAAACGGGAAACTGTGTTCGCGTCATTCCTTTGAACAACGAAGGGAGGACGTAGCGCGAGCAGCAATGTTCCGCAGAAAGCACACCGTAAAACACTTTTTAGGGTGGTAGTAACTCGGCCCCCATTCCTTTTGTCCGAATCTCACCTTTTATTTTTTAAATATTAAATTGTATTTTACATGAAAAGTTTCTCTGTACTTTTAAAAAACCCCGCTGTTCGAAGGCCGGAAAGCACATTGCTTCGGACAGTCAGAAGGCTGGTGCCCCTGTTGGTACTGCTGGCTTATTGCTGGAGCGCCAACGCACAGGTCGGTAAGGAATTCTGGTTTGCAGCGCCAGACCAGAACAATGATTATGACAAGCCGGTTTTTCTCAATGTGTCGGCCTTGCGCAAGGCGGCCACTGTGACCATCTCTCAACCTGCGAATGGTGCTTTCGTCCCAATTGTCAGGACCATTCCAGCCAATACCGTGTACGCATTTAATCTGACGCCATTCATAGTCGATATTTCAAACGCAGGAGGGAATATCACGACAAACAAGGGTTTGCTCGTTACGGCCACGGAAAATATTCTTGCCTATTATGAGTGCGCGACCCAATATAACCCTGATTTGTTTGCCATGAAAGGCGCCAACGCCCTCGGAAAAGACTTTGTGGTGCCGTCTCAAAAAAAATGGGATGCCGATCAAAGCACTTTTTATGCTGTGGCAAATCAAAACAACACCACCATTACCGTAACCCCCGTCGTTGATCTGGTGGGTCACCCGGTATCTGGAGGAGCCTTTTCAGTGACACTGAACAGGGGGGAGGTCTATATTGGTCGGGCTGTATCTGCCCTTGCATTGAACTCTGTTGGAGGTACATCCATAACATCCAACAATGATATTGCGGTGACCATGGCCAATGATTTGACTTCAGTGCTACCTGTCTGTGGCGATATCAATGGAGATCAATTGGTACCTGACAGGCTTGCAGGCCAGACATTTATCACACTGCCCGGTGGTCTGACGACGGAAGGAGGTACGATATCAGACATGGTGTATGTGTATCCGGTGCAGAACAATACCGTTATCACCGTTGACGGTGTGGTGGTAGCAACAAAAAACAAGGGTGAATACTATGAAATTACCAATAACGGTACCACCAGGCTGATCAGTACGTCGAAACCTGCTCACGTGTATCAGGTTGGTGGATTCGGTTGTGAAGTTGGTGGCGCAGTGGTGCCACACGTGGATTGTACGGGTTCAACAGCTGTTGGCGTGTACAGATCTTCATCGGAGACGTATAAACTCAACCTCTTGGTCAAGACCGGAGGGGAGGGATCTTTTACCTTCAACGGCAACACGGGCATCATCACGGCTGCGGCTTTCTCTGATGTTCCGAATACCGGTGGCGTATGGAAATGGGCGCAAATAACCTTGAGTGGGGGGCAATTTCCTACTGGGACTGGCGCGATCATTAAGAACACAACGCCTTTTCACCTCGGTGTGATCAACGGAGGGACAACCGGCGGAACCCGGTATGGTTATTTCTCCAATTTCGGCAGCTTTACACCAGAAACGGACGTCACCAACAACGGTATTGTTTGCAATGGCAGTACGGTAGAATTAAGCACTTCGACGACCGGAACGGCTTACCAGTGGTTGCTGAACGGGTCTTCAATATCTGGCGCCACTGCCCAAACCTACAATGCTGCTGCTGCGGGTGTGTACAGCTGTAATGTAACGTATGATGCCACATGTTCGGCTGCTATGTCTGAATCGGATACGGTTACTTTGGGCAGTTTCAGCGGCCCACCTATTTCAGTCCTTGCTCCGGATGTCTGTAGCCCTACCGTCAACCTATCGGCCAGCGGCAGCAATTTGAACTTTGACGGCGTCGATGACTTTTTGACAATTCCCAATACACTGGCATCCACCACAGACTTCACCGCAGAGTCTTGGGTTTACTGGCGTGGTGGGAATAATTGGCAACGTATTTTCGATTTTGGCAACGATCCATCTACATATTTCGAAATATCGTTAAGCGCTTTTCCGACAAGTAAACCCCGGTTTACCATTTCTTTGAACGGCAGCCAGGAAAGACTTGATGGCACCGTGGCATTTCCACAAAATATATGGACCCACCTTGCCGTTACCATCAATGGTACAACCAAGGTCGGCACCATCTATATCAATGGTATTGCATCTGGTACACTAAACAATATGACGCTTACCCCGGCTGCTTTGCCGGTTACCAACAACAATTATATTGGAAAATCGCAATATCCTGCCGATCCATATCTGAACGGAGAATTGGATGAGCTGCGGTTCTGGAACGTATGCAGGAGTGCTGCTGACATTCAGAATTCTTTGGGTGTCCGTTTTCCGGCAAGTACGCCTGGATTGGTTTCATATTATCCCTTGGATGAGGGTCAGGGTACCACCACCGTTGATAAATCAAGTTTTGGTAGCACTGGTAACCTGATCAATGGTACTACTTGGGTGAATCCGTCCACCTCTCCATCCGGAGCATTTAATGGTTACGCCTGGTCTACAGGGGCTACCACCAATGTAATCACGGTTTCGGAAGCTGGAACCTACGTTCTGACAGTTACCAACAGCGTAGGCTGTACCGCAACCAGTTCCTATATTGCGACTGGTCAGTTGTCCGATCCTATTCCACCCACCATTACCACCTGCCCTGCGAATGTGACGCTGTCGGATTGTGATAAAACAATGCCTGACCTGGTGTCTCAGGTAGTAGCGACGGATAACTGCGGCGTGGCAAGTATTGTACAGAATCCGGTACCAGGCGTGCCTGTTACCGGCGCCACAACTGTTGTGTACACGGTAACCGATGCAAATGGCAACACAGCCACCTGTTCCAGTGTGGTGCTGGCGGGCGTTAAAGCGGTATTGATCGCTGCGAATCAAACAGAAGACAACAGTGTTTGGCCGAATAAACCGACAGGTTTTGGAATTTATAACGGTTATACTTCGCTGGGGATGGGTACGCCAGGTCTCTATGACGCATTCAAGATTGTCTTATCCGGCACACCCGGACAGGTGGTGCCCACGCTGAATTTCAAATTCAACTTTGACGGATTGTTTGATGACAGTCCAGGTGTTGATGTGAACGGCGACGGGATATTTGATCTGGTGCCGAGCTTTACGGATATAGATGCCAGTTGTGGTGGATACTGTTTCACCCCGTGGTCAAACCCCGCAGATCCCAAAAATTTGTTTGTAGAAGTCCGCATTGGTGCGACATCTTCTTCCGCGGTGGTGACGTTCGAAGGCAATCTTATTACGACGTTCAAGGTGAATACCCTGGCCAATATTAAATTATCTGATTTGGGCTTATCCTCGATCATGCCACCTGCTGGAACCCAAACCTCGACCACTAATTTTCGGGTTGGTTATCTGAATGATTATGGTGGCGGATTTGGTATTCCCAACATTACGTCCAGTAATTTTCAGCGTGCGCCTTGGTCACAAGATCCACTCATCACCAAGGAGACTATTCCTACCCAGCTGACAACCTGTAGTGAGGTTGATGTGCCGTATTCGACGAGTTTGTCATTGGGCAGCGGGAATGTGATGACGGCTCAGTTGAGTGATGCCAATGGCGATTTTTGTAATTCGACGAATATTGGTACGCTGACCACAATCAGTAGTGCCAACGGAACGGTTGAGGCAACCATCCCTGCCGGTACGCCTCCGGGCACCAAATACAGAATCCGCGTGTCGAGCAGCAATCCTGCCCAGACAGGTTCTGACAACGTGCTTGATATTACGATTACAGATCCGGCGCCGGTGATCACCGCCTGCCCGGCGAATTTGACGTTGTCGGATTGTGAAAAAACAATGCCCGACTTGGTGTCTCAGGTAACCGCGACGGACAACTGCGGCGTGGCCACTGTTGCACAGAATCCGGTGGCAGGAACACCGGTTACCGGCAACACAACGGTGGTGTACTCCGTCACCGATGCCTACGGCCATACCTCCACCTGTTCCAGTGTGGTGCAGGCGGGCATTAAAGCGGTATTAATAGCTGCAAATCAAACAGCAGACAACAGCACTTGGCCGAATAAGCCAGTTGGTTTTGACAACTATGCCAATTATAGTTCGCTGGGAATGGGTACGCCAGGTCTCTATGACGCATTCAAGATTGTCTTATCCGGTACGCCCGGCGAGATGGTGCCCACGCTGAATTTCAAATTTAACTTTGACGGATTGTTTGATGACAGTTTTGGCGTTGATGTAAACGGCGACGATTCGTTTGATCTGGTGGTGGATCATGATGATATAGATGCCAGTTGTGGCGGTGGTTATTGTTTTGCCCCGTGGAATGATCCCGCAGATCCAAAAAATTTGTTTGTAGAAGTCCGCATTGGTGCGACGTCTTCATCCGCGGTGGTGACGTTCGAAGGCACCATTGTTACAGGGTTTAATATTAATACCCTGTCCAATATAAAATTATCTGATTTGGGTTTGTCTTCGGTTATACCAGTTTCTGGAACCCAAACCTCGACCACTAATTTTCGTGTTGGTTATCTGAATACGAACGGACCTGGATTTGGTATTCCGAACGTTACGTCCAGTAATTTTCAGCGTGCGCCTTGGGCACAAGATCCCCTCATCACCAAGGAGAGTATTCCTACCCAGCTGACCACCTGTAGTACGGTAAATGTGCCGTATTCAACGAATTTGTCATTGGGCAGCGGGAATGTGATGACGGCTCAGTTGAGTGATGCCAATGGCGATTTTTGTAATTCGACGAATATTGGTACGTTGACCACAACAGATGCCAACGGAACGGTTGTGGCAACCATCCCTGCCGGTACGCCTGCGGGCACCAAATACAGAATCCGCGTGTCGAGTAGCAATCCTACACAGACAGGTTCTGACAACGTGCTTGATATTACGATTACAGATCCGGCGCCGGTGATTACCGCCTGCCCAGCGAATGTAACGGTAAACGATTGCGATGATGTGATACCTTCGATGACGGGTCAGTTGACGGCAACGGACAACTGTAGCATCGGCAGCGTTACCCAAAACCCGATAGCGGGTCTTGACTTTGGTCAAATGAGCGGCAACAGCATCAACGTAACGTTTACGGTGACGGACAACAATGGCAATACAAGTATTTGTTCCAATGTTGTCACCATCATCGACAATGTTATGCCGACCTTCACAAACTGCCCTTCCAACATCACGGTGGGCAACGACGTGGGCCAGTGCGGCGCGAATTTGACCCTGCTGAACCCATCTGCGACAGACAACTGCGGCGGTGTGATGGTGGCTCAAATGTCTGGTTTTGCACCGGGCTCGTTGTTCCCATTGGGCACCACGACACAAACGTTCACAGCGGAGGACTACAATGGCAATATCACCACGTGTTCCTTCACAGTGACGGTGGAAGATACGCAAAAGCCGACGGCTATATGCCATGATGTTACGATCGACTTGGATGCCTCCGGTCGGGGGTATGTGCTTCCTTCGCAAGTGAATGCTGGTTCGACGGACAACTGTTCGACCGTCATGCTGAGCTTCAACAACGGACCTGCGACGGGCGCTACCTGCGCTACGGCGGTGCCGATGATGAATGGAGCGGGCTTTATGGCGGTAACTGGTGGCGGCAATACGGGAACATCTATGTTCTCAACCTGTGCGGGCACCACGCGCAATGAGTCGTGGTTCTACTTCCAGGTGGTGTCCCCGGGCACGATCGAACAGATGGTGAGCGCTGATCCAGCCTCAGATATTGACTACGCCGTATGGGGACCCTTCCCAACGGCAGATGCGGCTTCATGTGCCTCGATTTCTATGTCGAACAACGTTGCTTGCAATTACACCGGCATGAATGGCGGCACGATGTCCTTCAGTGCACAGATGGGTTACTACTTGGTGGTAATATCGAATTTTGACGACGAACCGGGTTTGATTTCCCTCGGCAACAATACGGGAACTGCTGTGGTAGCGCTGAATGGCGCCGGCACGTATTCCTGTGAAGATGTTGGAAACAACAATATTATGCTGCAGGTGCAAGACGAAACGGGCAATGTAAGCTTCTGTGTGGCCACGGTGACCGTACGCGACGCAACGGCTCCGACGATCACGTCCTGCCCAGCAAATGTAACGGTGAACAGTTGCGACGATGTGGTTCCGTCTATGACGGGTCAGTTGACGGCAACGGACAACTGTGGTGGCGTAGCCAGTATTACCCAAAACCCTGTTGCAGGCACGGACTTCGGTCAGATGAGCGGCAACCATGTGGTGGTAACGTTCTACGCAACGGACAACAACGGCAACGTAAAAACTTGTACCAACACGATCACAATTACGGACAATATTGCACCAAGCTTCACGAACTGCCCCGCCAGCATCACGGTCGGCAACGACGTGGACAAATGTGGCGCGAACGTGACATTGTTGAACCCATCTGCTGCAGACAACTGCTCCGGCGTTGTGGTAACCCGCACCGCAGGTCTTGCAACGGGGGCGTTGTTCCCAGTGGGTACGACGACACAAACGTACATCGCAATAGACGCCAGTGGTAACTCGGCTACTTGTAACTTCACGGTGACGGTAACAGAGGTTCAGAAGCCAACAGCAGTTTGCCAAAACATCACGGTGAACCTGTCCAATGCCGGTACGGTCA
>CAIZLM010000285.1 GCA_903933805.1 uncultured Bacteroidota bacterium
ACGTGACAAAGTTGTTGTTGGCAGCGTAAATACCACCACTGTAGCCACCTGCAGCGTCCGTTGTGAAGTAAGCAGGTACGCGTGGGTCACTCAAGTTCTTCATGAAATCAACCAAAGTATTGGCCGCTACGAAGTCTTTACGACCACTTTGAATGAGATCAGCCCAAACAGGGTTGGTGTTTGGAGGAGACGACAGGTAGTGAAATACGACGTTGTCAGCGTTGTCGGCAACAATACCGGCAGCAGCAGCCTCAACCGTTGATTTGGCAGTAGCAGGATTGGAGTCGGCTAAGATCATGCCAAGGCGGAGTTTCAGCGACGTGCCGAAAGTTTTCCAACCAGCCATATCGCCACCATACAACAAATCAGAACCGTCAAAACCACCAGCGCTGACATTGATGTCGGCAAGGGCTTTGTTCAAACGGGTCAGCAGATCGGTGTAAATACCGGCTGCGTCATCATACACTGGGTAAACTTTCGTATAGTCCAGTGACTCCGTATAAGGCACATCTCCGAAGGTGTTTACCAACGTGGCGTACGCATATACGTTTAGGATTTCAGCGCAGGCGTTTTGGTTGGCTTTAACAGCCGCTGGGAAAAACGCATCGTTTTGACTTGGAATGAGTCGCTGTGTTTCCTTGAGGTTGCTCAGTACACCGGTGTAAAGGGTGTTCCAAAAATTCTGAGGAATATTGCGGGTTCCCAGGTCGTAGTTGGCTTCGTCAATATAAGTGGTTTCTGTCCACTGTTGGGCCAACATCCGGAAGATGTTGTTGTTGACGTTGGTGCTGGTCATAATGTCAACCAGATTTTTCTGGGCATTGGCGAAAAGCGCGCCTGGAGGCACCACAGCAGGCTTTTTGGTGTCCACGTTGGTGTCACCGAAATCCTTGCTGCAAGAGAGGGCAAGGAGTGTAACGGAAAAAACGAATAATATCTTTTTCATATTTCTATGGTTTAGAATTTTAGTTTAAGGTTCACACCCATTGTGCGAACAGAGGGGTAAGAGCCGCCTTGGTATCCTTGTACGTTACCGGAAGAGATTCCGTCTTCAGGATCAGCATTTGGAAGGTTTTTGTAAATGATCCACAGGTTGCGGCCATAAAGGCCCAGGGTTGCACCCTTAAAGGTACCGCCGTTGCGCATCCATGCTTTAGGGAAATTGAAATCCAAGGTTACTTCGCGCAGTTTTACGTAGCTGGCGTCATAGACGAAAGCAGCGGCAGGGTTGCGGCGGTAGCCGTACAGACCGAAATCTTCTGCGCTGATGCGCAAGTCATTGGGTGTTCCGTCGTCTTTCACGCCTTCCACGATGATACCACCGCCTTCAGCAAGAGGAGCACGAAGTTCGTTGCCCAAGTCGTTCAAACCGGCTGTTTCTTCGAAACCGCCCGTTGCAAGTCCATAATATTGGTCCAAAGAGAAGATGTCACCACCTTTTTTGACATCAATCAGGAAGCCCAGGGTAAATTGTTTGTAGCGCAGGCTGTTGATCAGCGCGCCCGTCCAATCAGGGTTCACGTTGCCGATAACACCGTTTGAAAGCGGACTGATTCTGTAGCGACCATTGGTGCCTACTACTTTTTCGCCTTGGTCGTTGTACACGAAATTACTGCCACGGATGGTGCCATAGGCTTCTCCTTTGGTGGCATTGATGCTTACACCACCTTGGAATGAACCCAACAAAAGGTTGTCAATTCCGCCCAAGTCAATGACTTGGTTGCGGTTGCGGGCCCAGTTGCCCTCTACGCGCCAAGTGAAATTTTTGGTGTTCACCGGACGTACAAACATCGACAACTCAATACCCTTGTTTTCTACTTCACCGGCATTGATGTATTTCGCGGCATAACCTGTTGCGCGCGAGATGTCTGCTGGCAGGATTTGGTCGAAAGTGTTGGTCTGGTAGTACGTAACATCAAATCCGACTTTGTCTTTGAAGAAACGCATTTCCAAGCCACCTTCCAAACTCTGTGTGCGCTCTGGTTTCAGATCTGGGTTGTTTTTGGTCGTTGGCAAAGAGGCCAAAGACGTGCTGCCAAAACCTGTATTCAGGTTGTATGCGTCCAAAACGCTGAGTGGAGGCGCTGTATTGCCTACTTCTGCGTAGTTGAGTCGGATTTTACCGAAAGAAATCACCTCTGATTTGCCGAGGAATTCAGAGAAAATCAGGCCCAAAGAAGCCGCTGGGTATAAGTAAGAATTGTTGGCAGTGGGCAAAGAAGATGCCTGGTCGCGGCGTACAGACAAGTCAAGTACAGCCCAACGGTCGTACACAAAACCTGCTTTAGCAAAAATACCATTCACTTTCAGTTCTGAGAATCTTTCTTCAGGCGCTTCCAGGGTATTGACCGTGTTGCTGAGTGAGTACAAGCCTGGGATAGACAAACCACCATTGGTGGTGGCGCGGATAGACGCGATGGAGGTTGAACGCTGGTTGGTACCGATAAGGGCGTCAAACTTGATTTTATCCGTCAAATTGCGCTGAGGTACTTGTGCGAGGAAGTCAATATTTTGCTCCTTGAAATTGCGGTTGAAGCGGGAGTATTGAGAAACATCAATACTGCCAACAGCAAAACGCTCTTCTTGTACTTCGTCGTATTGGTCCAGCGATACGCGGCCCGTCAAAGTCAACCAATTGGTGATTTTATAATTGGCTCCTGCGTTTCCGAAGTAACGGTTGCGGTGGTCATTCTGGAAATTCTCGTTGCGAGTCCAGTATGGATTGTCCCAGTAAATAGGCACCAAAGCGCCACCTACTGCGTCAGCCCAGTTCCAAGTTACGTTTTGTCCAGTACGGTCATAAGCAGCGCGTTGCTCCTGTACATCAACGTTTACCTGCCACCATTGGCGGAAGTTGGTCATCAGGTTGCGAGATTCGTAGCCGCTGCCGTAGCGGCCGAGTCCGTCAACAGCCGTGAAGTTTCCGGCGGCAAATACGTCCAACTTGGAAGTAAGGTTGTAAGATGCTCCAAAGTTGAACAGGTCTTTGTTGATGCGGCTGTTTGGCATGATGCCTTTGTCCGTTGCGCGGTTGTAGCCCAACTTGAAGTAACCTTTGTCGTTGCTGCCATCAATCAGGATACCGTTGTTGGTGCCCAATGCTGTTTCAAAAATACTGCTTGGGTCATTCGGCGCGGCTACCCAAGGGGTTTTTTTGCCGAAATTTGGAGAAGATGGGTCAAATGAATCCCATTGGTAAACCAACAGATTTGGATCGAATTTAGCGCCCCAAGAAGCATCTTCTGTGGTGGGTACTGCTTTGTCCACCGTGCCGTCACCATCTACGTCAACATTCAGGAAGAAGTTGTCGTAATAGTCAGATTGAGGCTGATCTTCGTAATAAACCGGATCGCCATTGGCGTCTTCACCAATAACATCTTGGTAGAAACGGCCATAACCTGCACCATACTTTTTCTGGTATTTCACGAAGGTGCTTTTGTCAATTTGGCCGAAATTCATGCCAGCATTGACGGTTACGCCAATACCTTTGTCTTTGCTGCCTTTTTTCGTGCTGATCAGCACCACGCCATTGGATGCGCGTGACCCGTACAAAGCTGTTGCAGCAGCACCCTTCAATACCGACACAGATTCTACATCGTCGGCGTTGATGTCGTTGGCAGCGTTGCCATAGTCATAACCGCCACGACCTCTTTTCTGATCACCGGTGTTGGTGTTGGAGTTGTCGATGGGAACACCGTCCACCACAAACAACGCCTGGTTGTCGCCAGTCAAGGATTTTGCTCCACGCAATACCACATTGGTAGAGCCACCCATGGTTGTTGTACGCTTGATTTCCAAGCCCGCAACACGGCCGGCAAGGGCATTTGTAACGTTTGCGTCACGGGTAGCACTCAAGTCACTTCCCGCCACTTTCTGAGCAGAGTACGGGAGCTCGTTTTTGTAGCGGGTGATACCAAGGGCTGTCACAACTGCTTCCTCCAAGCGAATGCCGGAAGCCAGTACTACGTCCACCACATTGGATACCCCAAGGGTGATCTCCTGTGCTTGATAGCCTGTGTAAGAAAACACAAGAACACCGGATCCTGTAGGTACTGAGATGGTGTACTTGCCATTGATGTCGGTACGGGTACCGGCTGTAGCGCCTTTTACGGCAACGGAGGCTCCAATGAGGGCATCACCGTCATCGCCGGTGACAACACCTGTCACGGCACGCTGTGCAAAAGCAAGTCCTACGACTGCCAGCAAAAGCGTGAAGGTTGTAATTAATCGCTTCATACGAATAGCTGATTTAGTTAAAAATGAATGAAATATGTAAGGCAAAAATGAATGGTATTTGCTTCGAACTTCGCCAAAGGTATTGTTTCCACGTCAAGTAAATCCTTTAGTCAAGGTAAAATCGAACGCCAAGGTAAAAAAATTGTAAAGTTTATCTGTAGTGTTTTATGCTCGAAGGCCATTTATTATTCTAGCTTATGAACAAAAAACCACATTTTTTTTTAAGCCAGTCGTGTTTTTTTATTTTCTAAAATAAAAATTTAAAACTTTAAAAATCAATTAATTGCGATTATTGTTCTAAAAAAAACTGTAATTGTAGTTTATAATTATACTAAGATACCAATTTTTTCGAGATTGATTTTTACCTTTCGACCTCGGAATGCATGTTTTTTCCCGCTTGTAATAATATCAACAAACTCATAAATTATTAACCAAATTCAACAATCGTATGAAGCGTTTACTTACAACCTTCGCGCTGTTGGTGGCAACGGCTTTTGTCGCCCTTGCGCAACGTACCGTTACAGGTACTGTCACCAGTGATGATGGTGAAACTGTCATCGGCGCAACCGTATCTGTGAAGGGTACTTCTTCTGGCGCCCGCACCGATGTTAATGGCAAGTACTCTATTGCAGTACCTGCAGGCTCTAACGTGCTCGTATTTACCTACACGGGTTATGACACTAAGGAGGTGACCCTCGGCCCGTCCAACGTAGCCGATATCACCATGTCCGGCAATACCAAGCTGGAAGAAGTGGTCGTAACAGGAACGGCGGTGGGTACCGACAAACGAAAGGTCGCCATTGACGTGCAGGCACTCGGCTCAAAATCGCTGCCCGCTGTACCCTCTGCATCGATAGACCAAGCCCTGGTGGGCAAAATTGCCGGTGCGCAAATCAGCAATGTCAATGGATCTCCCGGAGCACGGGTAAGCATTTTGCTCCGTGGTATCAATACCATCAACCGCGGCACTTCGCCGATGATTCTCATCGATGGGGTTGAATTGGGAGCAACAGACCTCAACAAAATTGACCTGAGTATCATTGATCGGGTAGAGGTCATTCAGGGCGCCGCCGCCGCCGGTATTTACGGCGCACAAGGCGCCAACGGCGTTATTCAGTTGTTTACCAAAAGGGGTAAAGCCGGTGATCTGAACATTGATTTCTCCACCAGCTATGCCGTAAATGATTACCTCAACGTAGGCGATGTACGCAAAGCCACGCTGCACGGTTTTAATACCAATGCCAACAATGAAGTCATCGGTGGATCCGGTAACCCACTGGCGTATGACAATGCTACTGGTACATACTCAGAGAACCTGATATGGAATAGTACCAGCCCCACGGTACTCATGGACAAACCCTATGACAAAAATTTGAAGTATTACGATCACTTTGACATGTTCTTCAAATCAGCGGCAACTTCCAACAACGTCCTGTCCGTCTCTGGTGGAAGTGATAGGTTTGATTTTCTGGTGTCGGGATCTTTGAACCAACAAGAAAGTAATTTGCTCAACAATGGTGATTACAAACGCATGAATGTTGTCTCCAATATTGGCGTGCAACTGGCAAAGGGCCTTAAATTCAGAACAGTAACGCAACTGTCGCACACCAAAAATACCATCAACGATGGAGGAGGCAGAAACACGATCTATGCCGCATTTAACACCCGTCCTTTTGTAGATTATACCCAAAAAATGGACGATGGCAACTATCCTTCCAACCAAGGCGGCGCCGGTGGCGTAAATGGTTTCAATCCTTATTTCATCGATCAATATACCGATACGGACAATCGCTCCATCGATATTGTGCAAAATTTTAACCTCAACTACCAGCCTTTTAAATGGTTGGAATTGGATGCAAAATACGGCCTTAACTACCAAACACAGACCAACCGTTATAAAATTGAAAATCAAACGGGTAATCCCAATGTGTTGGCGACCGACTACTACTGGACCAACTACATAGACACAAAAGGTGGCGAGTTGGACAATCAACAGTATTCCAACCTGTTCCAAAACCTTATGGTAGCAGGTACCTTCCGCTATGACCTGGGTGCCAAAATCAAAGGCTCTACGTATGCAGGATGGGATTATCGCAACCGACTTGAAAAAGACTATGTCTCTTTGACAACCGAATTGCCAACCTATACGCCCTTTACCAGTGCTCAAGGAACGTCCCCGAACATCATTCGCGACTATACCACGCCTTTTGTCACGTTCGGTTATGTTGTCAGCCAACATTTGGACTTTGGTGAATTTTTTGGTGTCACCGGCGGTTTCCGCAGTGACTGGTCTTCGGCATTTGGAAAAGGCTCAAAACCTTTCACATTTCCCCGTGGAGATGCGTATTTCCGTATTTCAGAACTGGGTTTCTGGCAGAATTCCGGCATCAACGATGTTTTGCCAGAGTTCAAACTGCGTGGTGCCTTCGGCAAAGCCGGTATTCAGCCACAGCCATTTGACCGTTATGTCACGTTGGGTACCCGTTCCGTTGGAAGCAACGTCGTATTTTACAACACCCCCAATCAGTCTAACCCAGATTTGGGTGTAGAAGTTTCTGCTGAAATAGAGGTCGGTGCTGATTTTACATTTAATTTGTTGCAAGGTAATTGGTTGAAAAGCCTGACCATCCAACCAACGTACTGGACTAGGTCAACCGACAATGCCATTTACGATGTCAATGGTACGCCTTCTGCTGGGATTAGTTCCTACAAAACCAACGCCATCGGCCTGGAAGCAAAGGGCTTCCAATTTATTGCGGGGCTCCAAATAGCCGACAGCCGTGATTTTAGCTGGCGCTTGACCACCAATTTCGGCCGTCAAACTTCCAAAATCGCAAAGCTTAACAGCCCGCCAATTCCGTTGATCACCGGCGCAGGCAGTACAGGCTATGTTTTGGAAGAAGGTGTGAAAATCGGTCAAATCTTTGGCTACGTAGGCATTCACAACTTGGATGAAAAAGACAACGAAGGCAATTATTACCTGCCGGAAGATCAATGGGGCAATTATGAGGTTGCCAGCAACGGTTGGGTGGTGAATAAAACCAGCAAAGCACCTTATTTCTCTGCTGGACAATACAGTTTCGGAGACCCGAACCCAACGTTCATCATGAACTTTATCAACTCGTTTACCTTCCAAAAATGGCTCACCATTGGGGTGCAAGTTGATTGGGTGAATGGAGCACACCTGTACAACCAAACAAAAGAATGGATGTACCGCGATGGTATTCACAGTGACTACCAAAATCCAATTACCATCAATGGTGAAACGGGCGCTTGGTCGGCTTTCTATCGTGGGGTTTATGCCGAACGTTCGAGAAATGGTACCAAGAGCTACTTCTATGAAGATGCTTCTTTCGTCCGCCTTCGCCAAGTTGAAATTGGTGTAAACCTCAAACAATTTGTAAACGCCGGATTCCTGAAACGCTGTCAGGTATCGCTTTCTGGCCGCAACCTCTGGACGAAAACCAAGTACACGGGTATGGATCCTGAGGTGAACTCTTCCAATGTTTACAATGTTGATTCTGCATGGGATCGTGGTACCGATCACAATACCATGCCGAATCTGCGCTCTTTTGTAGTAGGACTGAGCGTTGGTTTCTAAAGTGTACAGGGTGACTGTTTGCAGCACCCGGAACCAAGGGTTTTAACCTTGGCGCAACGCAAATGTTTTCGGAAACGTTCGTTTCCTTTCATCCATTTAACAACAATAAAATGAAAAATAAATTTAGTTTAACCTTATTTCTCTTGTTGGGGGTATTGGTTTCCTGCAAAAAGGAACTCGATGTCGTAAATCCCAATCAGCCCACACCTGAAAGTGCGGCAACTGAAAATGGTATCCTGGCCCTAGGGCAGGGCGGAGTTTATATCTCCGGCTTTCGGGGGCTTGATGGCAAATTTAACGATGGTGTGCCCGGTTATTTCTGGTCAGGCGCTATGGGCATGCACGCTTTGATGGGGGATGAAATCGGCGAGGAAGCCGCCAACTGGTTTATGAACCAGCTGGGCTGCCCTGACGAAGTGGTGCTCGACAATGGCACCGTCGTAACCAATCCTCAAAACCCCCACAAACAATATGATTTGCTTCGGGAGGTAAATCAGAACGCCAACCAAGGCCAAAATCCCACTTTCCACGAGTGGGCCAATATGTACAACCTGAACAACGCTTGCAACAATATTTTGAGTGTCGTTGAAAATGTTCGGTACGTGCAAGGCGGTGACGTCAAAAAAGCCACCATTCAGGCTTGGGCCTATTGGTGGAAAGGATTTGCGTATTCCAGAATCGGTTCGATCTACTACGCAGGGGTAATCAACAACGATCCGAACAAGGCGAGTGCACAGTATGTCACCAAAGAAGCCATCATCGCAGAAGCGAATGCCAACTTCGACAAAGCTGCAAGTCTTTTGGGTACCCTGTCTGCAGGCGGTTTTTACGACGATGTTATGGCAAAGTTGATTCCTGATTTCTGCCAACTCGGAAAGGGTGGGGTGCCAGCACCTGATGCTTGGTTGCGCAACATCAAAACCATGAAAGCACGCAATATTCTCGTGAACACACCGGTAGCAAACATGACGGCTACCCAGTGGGGCGATGTGTTGGCACTCACCAGCAATGGTATCAAAGCTGATGACAATGTATTTACAGGCCGATCCAATGAAAGTGGCGATGTGTGGTCGCCATTAACTGGAACCGTGGCGGCCAAGGCCACAGGCTCTGCGGGCGTTAATACCTACAAAATCAGTGAACGGCTGATGCAGGATTTCAAAGCCGGCGATAAACGCAAGGACAACAACTTTACCCAAGCGGTGGCGGCTTGGATTGGCAATGCAGACCGTGGTATTACGTTCAACACCCGTTGGGGGATGACCGATGGCGGAAATGGGTTGCCAGGGGTTATTGTTTACAGCGACCGCACTGCCGGTGGAACGGAGCTCTATCTCGCTGGTTCCTACGAGGAAAATGCACTGATGAACGCTGAAGCCCGTATCTATACTGGCGATGTAGAGGGCGGATTGGCCCTTATTGATGCCATTCGCAGCTACCAAGGCGCAGGTCTTGATGCTGTAGCCGGCAATAACTTAACAGCAGCACAAGCCAAAGAAGAACTTCGCCACGAACGCAGGTCAGCACTGGCTTTCAGAAATGTTTCTTTCTACGATGCACGCCGCTGGGGAATTATTGAAAATGGCAGAACAGGTTGCACGCTCATAGATGCCAACGCCACATTGAACAACAATGCCACCATCCGGTATAATTTTCTGGATTACTGGGATGTTCCAGACAATGAACTCGCCTACAACCCCGCCGGGGATGGAAGCGCACCCACAAAAAATCCGAAATAATACGCTAAGTTGTAACAGTTAAGTACCGATTATCGGCGGCTTCCATGCTTGGAAGCCGCCGTTTTTGGTAGGAGAACATCAAGTGAAAATACCCGTCGAATTGTTGTAGAACCTGCCATCTTGCGTTAACAGTGCCGCCAATCGCTGCCAATTTGACAAAAAAGCACTACCTTCACGCACATGGAACGAAATGTGCAGCCTCCCTCCTTTCCGGTTTGACAAACGATTACCTTTGCGCAAATTTTATGTAGTTCCATTCTTTATTCATTGTTCATAAATACACACTCCCCACATCGTGTTTGGATTTCTTAAAAAAATACTCGGCACCAAGCAAGACCGCGACCTTAAACTTTATCAGGTTCTGGTGCTTGAAATCAATAAAAACTTCGAGGAATATCAGTCGCTTTCCAACGATGATCTAAGGGCTAAAACCTTGGAATTTCGGGAACGTATTCAAGCGTACCTCATTGAAATTGATGCTGAAATTACCGCAATCACCCAAAAAGCGATTGAAAGCGAAGATTTTAACCTGAAAGAAGACCTCTTTAAAGAGGTGGATGAATTGCGAAAAAATCGCGATAAAGCCCTGGAAGAAGTGCTCATGTCTATTTTGCCCGAAGCCTTCGCCGTCGTTAAAGAAACCAGTCGCCGATTCTCTCACAATGAAATATTGGAGGTCACCGCCACCGATCACGACCGATTACTGGCCTCAAAATCCGGAAAAACGCACGTGAGTGTCCAAGGTGATAAGGCCTTCTGGAAAAATAAATGGATGGCCGCAGGTGGGGAAATCACCTGGAACATGGTCCACTACGATGTTCAGCTGATCGGTGGTATGGTTCTACACGATGGAAAAATATCCGAAATGGCCACCGGTGAGGGCAAAACCCTGGTCGGAACCCTGCCCGCTTACCTCAATGGCGTCGCCGGTGAAGGCGTACACCTCGTCACGGTAAACGATTACCTTGCCCGACGCGACTCAGAGTGGGTGGGCCCTATCTATGAGTTCCTCCTGCTCACCGTCGATTGTATCGACAAATACCGCCCCCACTCCAAAGAACGAATTGACGCTTACCGCGCAGATATCACCTTCGGTACCAATGCAGAATTCGGCTTTGATTACCTCCGCGACAACATGGTTACGACCACAGAGGAGCTCGTTCAAAGAAAGCACCACTTCGCCATCGTCGACGAAGTGGACTCCGTACTGATTGATGATGCTCGTACGCCCCTGATTATTTCCGGCCCCGTCACCCGTGGCGCCGAAGACCAAGAATATGTAACCTTAAATCCTACCGTAAGGCGATTGTTGGACGAACAAACCAAAATCGCTTCTAAATTCCTGGCCGAAGCTAAAAAGTCGATCTCCGCAGGTAATATGGGCGCTGAAGAAGGAGGCGGCGGTCTGGCGCTCCTGCGCGCACACCGCGCACTCCCCAAAGCACGGCCCCTGATCAAGTTTCTCAGCGAAGACGGCATGAAAGTCTTGTTGCAGAAATCAGAAAACGTTTACCTCCAAGAAAATGCAAAACGCATGCCGGAGGTAGATCGGGAGTTGCTGTTTTATATTGATGAAAAAAATCGCAGCGTTGAATTATCAGAAAAAGGCGTCGAATACCTTTCAAGCTTTAACAACGATGTGCATTTCTTTGTGCTGCCGGATATAGGATTTGAATTGGTCAAAATTGATCAGGATGAAGACTTGACCAGCGAAGAAAAAATAGAAGCAAAAGAACTCCTCTCCCAAGATTATGGGGTGAAAAGCCGCCGCGTACACGCCATCCAGCAACTCCTGAAAGCGTATGCCCTCTTTGAAAAAGACAATGAATACATCGTGGTGGAAGGCGAAGTTAAAATTGTCGATGAACAAACCGGACGCGTCATGGAAGGCCGACGCTACTCCGACGGCTTGCATCAAGCCATTGAAGCCAAAGAAAATGTGAAAGTGGGCGAAATCACCCAAACATACGCCACGGTAACACTCCAAAACTACTTCAGAATGTACCACAAACTCTCCGGTATGACCGGAACCGCCGATACTGAGGCGAAAGAGTTGTGGGATATCTATAAACTGGACGTTGTGGTCATCCCAACCAATCGCTCCATTACCCGCAAAGACGAAGAGGACTTGGTGTACAAAACGGCCCGCGAAAAATACAACGCCGTCATTGACGATATCATAAAACTCCGCGAAGTAGGCAGACCGGTGCTGGTCGGTACAACCTCAGTCGAAATTTCAGAGCTCCTGTCCCGTATGCTGAAAATGCGGGGTGTGGACCACAATGTACTGAACGCCAAGCAGCACCAACGCGAAGCAGAAATCGTCGCAGAAGCAGGACAGGCCGGTAAAGTAACCCTCGCCACCAATATGGCCGGTCGTGGTACGGACATCAAGCTCGGACCAGGTGTCAAAGAAGCCGGAGGCCTTGCTATCATCGGTACCGAAAGACATGAAAGCCGACGGGTTGACCGACAGTTGCGAGGCCGAGCAGGCCGACAAGGCGACCCCGGATCTACCCAATTCTACGTGTCGCTCGAAGATGCGCTCATGCGACTTTTTCAAAGTGATCGTATCGCCGGTTTGATGGATAAAATGGGCCACAAAGAAGGCGATGTTATCCAGCATTCTATGGTGACCAGCAGTATCGAACGCGCACAAAAGAAGGTAGAGGAAAATAACTTCGGTATCCGAAAACGACTCCTCGAGTATGATGACGTGATGAACATTCAACGGGAAGCCATCTACCGTAAACGCCGAAATGCACTGTTTGGCGAACGACTTCAGGTGGATATCAACAACGCATTCATTGCCATTACCGCCGAATTGGTGCAGGCGCACCGACAAGGTGGCGATTTCGACTCTTTTCGACTAGATAGCATACGACTCATCGGTATTGACCCTGAAATGGACGCATCTTGGTTTAAATCCGCACCAATAGCAACTGTTTCAGCCACATTCCTGCACCAAGCGCTCAGCCTGTATGACCATAAATCACAACATGTCGGACAAAGGCTCCTACCTGTTATCAAGGATGTTAACGCCAAAGAAGGGCAGCGTTACAAACGCATCATCGTTCCTTTTACCGATGGAAGTTTGGGGCTTAATGTAAGTGCGGATATGGAAACTGCCATCCAATCCAATGGAAAATCAGTCATGCGTGACATTGAAAAGGTAGCTACTTTGGCACTGATCGATGACGCTTGGAAAGAGCACCTCCGGAATGTGGATGATTTGAAGGACTCGGTTCAGGGTGCAAGTTTTGAACAAAAAGATCCTTTGGTCATCTATAAAATGGAGGCTTACAACCTTTTTGAAGGTCTTATCGGCCATATCAATGGCAACGTAACGTCGTTTCTGCTCAGAGGGTCGCTCACCCTGCCCGATGAAGAACAAGTTAAACGTTCTCAGCAGCAACAACAAGCAGCCGAAGCCCAACGGCGTGCACAAGCCAGTCGATTGCGTGCCAACAACCAACAACCACTCACGGAAACCCAAGAAGCTGCTCAACGCGCCGGAACGGCTGTTCGACAAGGGGAACAGGTGCAACGGGTGCAGCCTATCGTCCGGGAAAAAGTGGTGGGACGCAACGAACCATGCCCTTGCGGCAGTGGGAAAAAATACAAAAGCTGTCACGGAGCCTAATATAACGCGACTACTTTCAGCGCCATTGGCCTGTTGGTACCAGATTTTTCTGGCGCCAACAGGCTTTTTTTTATGTAACTGGTTAGCGTGGTCGCGTCTGAGACAAAAAATGGGCCATTTTGGGCCAGACAGCGTGCCACCTAACCTGTTTTTTATTACAAAGAATTCTGTACCCCTTACATTTAGGCTTGATTTCAACTTTAATAAAAAAACGATGAAAAAATACGGAAAAAAAGTACTGATGGGACTGCTCGTGCTCGTGCTCGGCCTGCAATTTGTTAGACCAGAAAAAAATACTTCAGGGGTCTCTACAAACGCATTGAGCACCAAATACCCTGTTCCGGAGGCCGTAATGGCAATTCTAAAACCTGCTTGCATGGACTGCCACAGCAACAGTACACGATATCCTTGGTATGCTGAAATTCAGCCTGTCGGCATCTGGTTGGCAGACCATGTCAATGACGGCAAAAAGCACCTGAACTTTTCAGATTTTACGGCCAAAAGAATAGCCGTTCAGAACCATAAATTTGAGGAAATCATCGAGAATGTGAAAGAGGAAGAAATGCCACTGTCGTCTTATACTTGGATACACAGCGACGCCAAACTCACGCCTGATCAACGCACGCTCATCACGACTTGGGCACAGTCTATGATGGATACCATAAAGTTACACTATCCTGCCGACAGCCTTGTGTTGCGTCGGAAATAAAATAGTTGGTTGGGGTAAGGAGTCGCGGCTTTTTGCCCCGAGTCCTTACCCCAACCCAATACTACTTGCTGAAAATTTGCAGGGCACTGTTGTTGTTGGCGACAATGAAAGTATTTTTTCCACCGGCGCTTCGGAGCATGGCCAGATCTCTGACTTCGCGCATGGCCCAAAAACCGCTCAGGTTGTTGTCTAACCACGAAAAGCCACCTTTTCCATCGCCCATCAGCAGGGTTCCATTCCCGGCATCACAGCGGTTTGTTTCCACTTCAAAACCGTATTTATTCCCGGCGAGTAGCAGATCGAGGTGGCCATCGCTGTTGAAATCGCTGACCACAATGCCTTGCGTGACAGAAATCTGTGCTTGAATGGGCAGGTTGTGTCGGATAAATTTTCCACCCGTGTTTTCCCACCAACAAGTTTCAAATCCAAAGCAATGCAAGTTTAAGGCAGCATCTAAATCCTTTTGCTGCCAGACATCACCAACGGTTGCTTTTGCATAATCTCCGGAGTATAGAAATCTTTTTTTCAACGAAGGCAGTTGTTTCACCAAAACATCCTTCTGAACAAGGGGATATATATTGCTATTTTCCTGAAAAGCAATGATCGGGTCGAGGGTGCCGTTGTTGTCAAAATCTTTGGCATAGCAGCGAAATGGCGCTTCAGGTGTGGCGGTAAAACGGGTATTGAGCCCTAAATTGCCGGTTACCAAGTCAAGATCACCATCTTGGTCAAGATCTGCCACTGCCAATCGATTCCACAGCCCATTGGAGGTGCCGAGGCCCATTTTTTCGGTAACGTTTTGCAAGGTGTTGTTGACCCATTTGAAAACACACACCGGCATCCATTCGCCCACCACAATGAGTTCTTCCTGTCGGTCACCATCCACGTCAGCCCATGACAGATCGGTCACCATGCCACAACGTTCAAAATCACCCCCGACCTGGCTTGTAATGTCCGTGAATTTTCCCTTGTTGTTTTGGAGAACGACACTGCGGGGCGTGAGTGGCCAGTTCTTAGCGGCCAATCTGCCGCCGATAAAAATATCCTGATCCCCATCCCCATCGTAATCATGTGCTATGGCCCGCAACCCAATGTCTTTTAGCGCGGGAAGCGCGCCGTCTGATTTGGAAAAATTCCCCTTGCTGTCGTTGAGATACAACCGGCATTGCCACAATTCAGGGGACGTTGCCTCGGCACCGCCGCTCAACACAAACAGATCAAGGTCTTTGTCACCGTCTGCATCGAAAAACAGGCCCCCGTGGTCTTCATATTTTTTATCTTGTTCAAAAACATTGGCGGCGGTATTGGTGAAACTTCCTGAGGAGGTTTGTAAAAACACCGCCGCAGGTTGGGCGGGTCCGTTTCCAACAAAAAAATCGTCCAAACCATCGCCATTGATATCTCCTTGGGCTGTTAATGGGCCTAGGTCACTCACCGTCCATGGGTTGAGTGGCCAGGTTTCAAAATCGCTGAACGGATTTTCACGGTGGGCGAATTTAAGGTTAACCGCAGCCGCACGATCGCTGAACAGGGTGTTTGCAGGGGGCGTATTGGGAACCAGGGTAGGAACATACCCGGAGGCGTCAGAATATTGGAGTGCCAGCCGTTGATTGGCTGGAATATTGGTCAGGGTTTGTGTTTTTCCATCGGGCCACCGGACGGTGAGTCTGTCTATAGAGGTTGCTTGTCCCACCCCAAAGTGGATCAGGTGTTCTACCGAAGAGAAGATACCGTGTGTTGGGTTCAATTCCTGAAATTGCTTTCCGCCTTGGCACTCAATCAGTACCGAGGCGCCCACAGCAAACGGATTTTGAGGACTTCCTTGCAGTTTGGCTTGGAGATAATTGCCTTTGTTTTGTTCTCGGGAAAGGTTTTTGTAAACAAAAGCGGGCGCTTCCAAATTATTGACCACCAAATCCAGGTCACCATCAGCATCCAAGTCGGCCCAAGCGCCACCGCAAGACCAAGATGCCGGCATGGTCATCCAATCACCACTTTTATCAGTAAATTGCCAGTTACCATTGTTTTGGTACATGAAATTTCTGATTTTGTGGGACGGCATTTTTCCTAGAAAATCCAATAGGTTCTCGTAGTCCTTTTGCTTGTTTTGGGATCTTTTTTTATCTGCTTCAGACAGCACGAACTCTTGGTAATCGCGGTTCGTAACTTCTCTCCGGTATCCATTGGTGATGTGTAGGTCTTTCCAACCATCGTTGTCAAAATCTGCAAAAAGGCAACTCCAAGACCAGTCGGTTTTGTACATACCCGCCGCGCAGGCAATGTCGCTGAATGTACCATTGCCATTGTTGCGTTGCAGCACATTGCGCACGACAGGCTCAAAGTAACCATATTTGACCATCGTCAGATAGCGACTGAGCGGATTGGCCGTTTTGAGGCTTTTCTGGCGAAGGTTGTTGGTGGGCCACATATCGACGGCCATTAAGTCAACTTTCCCATCGTTGTCAAAATCACTCAATTCAGTCCCCATCGTACTCATGGAACAGTGCCGAAAGTAACTGCCCAATTTATCCGAAAAAACACCTTTGCCATTGTTGATGAAGCAGTTGTCCGGTTGCACAAAATCATTGCCGACATACATATCCGGCCATCCATCGCCGTTGATATCGGTTACAGAAACACTCAACCCAAATCCAACGTTCCATACCCCGGACTGCTCCGAGACATCCACAAATTTGCCGTTGTCATTCCGGTAAAGTCGGTCTGAATCGTATGGTTTATACGGTGTGAGATCAGCAACGGGGGTTACTCCATCGGAGCCCATTTTGGCATTGATCCTGTTGCCGTTCCCCAAGTCCGTCGGATAATTTAACAAGTAGCAATCTAAGTCGCCATCATTGTCATAGTCAAAAAAGTTGGTGCCGGTGCTTGGGCTTTTGTCTGCAAGGCCATATTCAGCAGCCCGATCCGTGAACGTCAGGTTGCCATTGTTGACAAAAACCTTAGTTCTTCGATCCTCATTGTCATCAGGCCCGGCACGGCATACAATGAGATCCAGAAATCCGTCCGCATTGACATCTGCTGCTGTAACAGCCGTGTCAAACCCCTTTTCTGATCCTACCCCTGCAGCGTCGGTAATATCCTTGAATTTGAAATTGCCCTGATTCAGGTACAGCAGGTTTTTGCCGTTGGTACAAATGAAATACAGATCGGGAAGGTTATCATTGTTAATATCGGCCACCGCGACGCCACCACCGTTATAAAAATTGATGTTGCGGATGACGTTGTGTTGCTCGTCTTCCATAATTTGGTTCTCGAAATCAATGCCTGTATCATCGGCTGACAGGAGCTGAAGGATGGGCTTGGCTGCGGTGAGCGTGGGCTCTGCGGTAAGACCTCCATCTAAACCGGCAGGGCCTTTTGGTTTTCTTACACCTATAATATAGTATGATACCATTACCAAGGCGGCAAGTGCCAGTATCCAAATCAGCTTTCGAGGAGCTTTTTTGACATGCGGTTGTGTTGGGTGAGGCTTCGACTGTTTTTTTGCCATAAAAATAGATCAATTTATGAAGTAACTGGTTAGGTGGCACGCTGTCTGGCCCAAAAAATGGCCACTTTTTCGTCTCAGACGCGACCACGCTAACCAGTTACTTTTTGAAAGCCATTGCGGCGGGACAAACTTACACGAAAACAGGTTGTGGTTTAACAACTATCGCGGTAATTTCTTTGAGGCAATCTACTTCCCTTGTTTCAGACGCCTTGACTAAGCGTTTGAGCCAGCCACTGAATTAAATGACTTGCTTAAAAAATTAATTTGAATATTACGCCACTTTCCAAATTAGTTTATCTTTGCGTCTGAAAAGTTTTTTTGGAGCGGTTAATTTAATCCCCATTGGTCGCAGCGCTGGCCTAAACAGATATTTGATCAATAAACATATCGCCTATTGTCAGCGATCAATGTTTTTTTCTGTTTGTCTGCTGTTCATTTACACTCTCTAATCCATTAATAAATCTTGTCTTTTTGGCATGATTGTTGAATACGTTTTATCGCTTTCAGCATACTTACAATGGAAATATTTGGGTGGTTTGGACGCTATAAAATTTGGGTTTTAATCTCATGATCGTAAACTGCACACATTTTTTGTGTCTTCTTGGTTTGATTGTAGCATTTAAGTTGAGGTTTACTCCTCGATCTTAAGTG
>CAIZLM010000286.1 GCA_903933805.1 uncultured Bacteroidota bacterium
TCTCGCGAAGGCGCGAAGGCGCGAAGGGCTTTTTTCTTGCGAAGGCGTGAAGGTTTTTTTTCTCGCGAAGGTTTGAAGGGGTTTTTTCTCGCGAAGGCGCGAAGGCGCAAAGGGCTTTTTTCTTGCGAAGGCGTGAAGGTTTTTTTTCTCGCGAAGGTTTGAAGGGCTTTTTTCTTGCGAAGGCGCGAAGGTGGGTGGGGGCCACATTTTATTAATTTCATTGGGATAAATAAATCAGGCAACGGAAGGCTATGATATTGCATCTTCGTCTTGTGGTGTGTTGGGAATTTTTGCCTTCGGCATGAATTTTACCAGCAGGCATTTGTATGGTTTTTGTGTAAACAGACGGCGATTAAAGTGATTTTGATGATTTGATTGATTGCAAAGATTTGATTTTAAAATGATTGCAATTACACGTCATTCTCAACCACTTTGTGTTGACGATACCTGATCGGTTTTGTCTGGGAGCGTACAGTGGCTATTGTTACCGGACGCAGGGAAGTTTAAGTGGTTGCGTTGTTTGATTATTTACTTCTCCCACGTGGCGGGGGCAGTTTTTTGTGCACAAATGTTCTGATTTTCATCTGTTATGAAAAAACAAGTATTTCTACTTTTCTCAGCACTTTTTGGTGTTTGTTCTTTGGCTTTTGCGCAGCCTTCCAACGACGAATGTATTTCGCCAGTGGTGTTGACGGATGTGCTCAACTACTGCAGCCCCATTGGATTTTTCACCAATGTGGACGCATCCGCTTCAAGTTACAGCGCTCCCTCGTGTTTCGGTACTACGGAAAAGGATGTCTGGTTTGCTTTTACGGCAGAAGCCACCGACGTAACCATTACGGTACGGGGCGCTACGTCGCAAGGGGCTGGCGGAACGCTGAAAAACCCTCAGCTGGCCTTGTATTTTGGCAACTGCGGCGGCACCATCAATCAGCTGGAATGCCAGGAAGGAATCGGTACAAATGTAGCAGAAGGATATCAAGGGGGCTTGTTCGTGGGCTCCCAATACCTCATCAGAATTCAGGGTGCCGTTGGCCAGGTTGGTACGTTCCAATTGTGTATCAACAACTACAACCCGCCCATTGAACCCACGTCTGACTGCCCGGAATCGTCCATCTTGTGTGATAAATCGCCGTTTGTGGTGCAAAAGGTAACCGGTGCCGGCAATAATAACCTGGAAATGGAGGACGCACAGTGTTTTAACAATGGTGCGCCCGGTATCTATGAATCGAATTCTACTTGGTTTGTGTGGACTTGTTCGGCGTCCGGAACATTGGAATTTTCGCTCAGCCCACTCAACCTGCCCGATGACCTCGATTTTGTTGTTTACCGCCTTCCCAATGGTATTGGCAACTGCGATGGCAAGCAATTGCTGCGTTGTATGGCTTCCGGAGAAGGTCCTCCGTACCCGAGTCCTTGTTTGGGTCCTACCGGATTGCGGGCCGGAGATCCGGATGTCAGCGAAGATGCCGGCTGTTCAGAGTCCGGGGACGACGCATGGCTCAAACCCTTGGATATGATCCAAGGGGAAACGTACGCCTTGGTGGTCAATAATTTTTCTCAAACTGGAAACGGCTTTGCTGTTGAATTTGGCGGGACAGGGGAATTTTTGGGCCCTGAGGCAGCCTTCCAAACGGTTCCGCAGGCCGTGTGTTTGGGTACGGCTGTGGAAGTGATTGATGCCTCTACTTTCTCTATTGGCCAAATTGAACAGTGGAACTGGAGCTTTGGCGCCGATGCTGTGCCCCAAACCGCTTCAGGTAAAGGGCCGCATACAGTACAGTTCAATACACCCGGTGTACACCCAGTCGTTCTGACGCTGAAGACCAATATTGGATGTAAAGTGACAGATATCCAAAGCGTGCTGATCTATCCGGATGTGAGTGTGGATACGCTGATCGCTGCGCCCGATTGCAATGGAACGGCCAATGGCGCCATCGCCATCAACAATATTACCAGTGGAACCCCGCCGTATCTTTTTAGTTGGAACAGCGGCCCTTTTGGTACCGATAGCATGCTCGACAGCCTTTCCGTCGGTGTCTATACCCTCACCATCCGCGATTCTAACAACTGTGAAACAAACCTGTCTATTGATGTCCAGGAGCGAATACTGACCGCCAATGCTGTAGTAGGGGTGCCCCTCTGCTTCGGTGATGACAATGGTACGATCGCGCTCAATGTTACCAATGGCAAAGACCCAGTCCAATTCAACTGGGGCAGTGGGTTTCTACCTGATAACATGAAAGAGGGCTTTCCCGCCGGTATTTATTCCATTCAAGCCATTGACGCAGTGCTGTGTAAAGGGGATTTTCGGGTGACCATTACCGATAATCCTGTACTGGCACTCACCATTGATACCAGCAATATTACCTGTTTCGGGGCCAATGACGGCATGGTGTTGGCAACTCCAAGAGGGGGGATTGGCAATTATGAATTCAACTGGTCAACGGGTGCTACTACGGCAAAAATCAATGATTTGCCTCCCGGCCAATACGATGTTACGCTTTCAGATGGCAACGAGTGTGCTGCGGTCAGCGGTGCTTATATCGTGCAACCGCCAGATGTCTCGCTAGCCCTGTTGGATGTGCTGGACTTGTTGTGCAATGGTATTCCCGCAGGTGAAATCAGGGTAGAAGGACAGGGCGGAAGACCGCCCTATTTGTTCAGCGCAGCAGGAGATTTTTTTGTGGCGACCGATACCCTTGCCGGTCTGGACGCAGGTGATTATTGGGTCAAAATTCTAGATGCCAGTGGTTGTGCTGACTCAATTTTTGCCTCTGTAATTCAGCCGCCACCCTTGATCGTGGTGGCGCAACCCGCCGATACGTTGGTCAGTCTGGGATTTCCGGTTGACTTGATTGCGGAAACCTACCCGGGTGGGCGACCGGTGGATTTTGCCTGGACGCCAGCGGTAGATTTCAGCGACAGTACCCTAGCCGACCAATCCATTACGGCCGTTAAAAGTCAATATTATACGGTGAAAATTACCGATGAAGATGGTTGTATGGCACTTGACACGGTGGGCATTCGGGTTCGGAAGGACAGGCCTGTCTATTTTCCCAATATTTTTGGCCCCGACAAATCGTATCCCAATGACCATTTTACCGGTTTTGCTGGACCTGCCGCCAACCAAATAAACCTGCTCCGTATTTACGACCGCTGGGGCAGTCTGATTTTTGAAAAACAGGATTTCCCCCTGAATGAGCCCAATTTTGGTTGGGATGGAACCTACAAAGGTGAAAAAATGCAGGGTGTATTTACGTGGTACGCACTCGTTGGGTTTATTGATGGTGTAGAATCCCAGTATGAAGGCAATATTACGGTGTTGCGGTAACTGTCGATGGCCACATGGTCTTGGCCCCGCCAATGGGTACTGATACAGAAAACCTATACCATTATTTAAATGGGAAACTGTTTTGTGGTACGCTGCTTGGCAAAAATGGCCACTTTTTTGTCTCAGAGGTGACCACGCTAACCAGTTGCCTGTAAAAACGGGTTGTATTCCTGTTCATGCCGAATGGTGGTTGTCGCACCATGACCTGAATAAACGAGTGTTTCTCCGGGGAGGGCAAAGAGTTTCGTCCTGATGCTTTGCAACAAGGTGTCAAAGTTTCCGCCCGGCAAATCAGTGCGGCCGATACTTTCAAAAAAAAGTACGTCGCCAGCCAATACAAAACTTTCCTGCGGACAATACAGCGAAATACTGGCAGGGGAATGTCCGGGGGTAAATAGTACTTCGAGCCGGGTTTCGCCAAAAGCAACAGCGCCGCCCTCTTCCAAAAAACGTTCAGGCATCGGCGATGGTTGAACATTCGGAATCCCGTACATCTGGCATACTTGTGCGAATTGCGCCAAAACAGGCAACTCTCCCCGGTGGATCTCCAGTCCGAGGTTCCAGGTGTCAGCTACAAATTTATTGCCAAATACGTGGTCCAAGTGACAGTGTGTGTTGACAAGTCGCACTGGCTTGAGGTTGTTTTGGACAATAAAATCCTGTAAAAGCGCGCGTTCTTCCTCGGTATAGCATCCGGGGTCAACAACAACACATTCTCCCGTTTTGTCCCACACCACGTAGGTGTTCTCCGCGAAGGGATTGAATTCAAAAGTTTTAACCTGGGTCATCGTTTTTTTGCCCTTTTCTTGATAGGCTTGGTGTACTTCTTATCGCGCATCCATTTGGTTTTATTGCCCAAATTTACCTTTTTGTTTTTCTCTTTTTTCTCATGAAAAGCGCCTTGTGATTGTTTCAACGATGGCGCCTTTAAATAGTTTTTTTCTGGGTGGGTAAACTGCTCATCCATCGTCAACTCCGTGGAGATTTCGAGGTCATCTGGAAGCGGCAACATGGGTATTTGTTTGCCCATGAATTTTTCGATGGCTTCCTGATACGCGTGTTCAGCAGGTGCAATAAAGGTGATAGAAGCACCTTCGGTATCGGCCCTTCCCGTTCGGCCGATCCGGTGGATATACATCTCCGAAACATCGGACGTATTCACATTGATGACGTGTGTAACGTCGGTGATGTCAAGGCCCCGTGCCAACAGATCGGTGGTGATCAGTCCGCGCAGCGATCCTTTTTGGAAAGCAACAACGGCGTTCAACCTGAAATTTTGTGATTTGTTGGAGTGAACCACGTCAAATTGGTCGGGAAATTTCCCCTTTAGGCGTTCGTGTATCAGGTCGGCCATCCGCTTGGTCGGGCCGAAGATCAGCACCTTTTCCATGGTTTCATCGGTACTCAGCAGTTTTTCCAGCAGGTTTATCTTGGTGAAAAAATTGGGCACATGGTAGCCACTCTGCCGAATTTTTTCGAGGGGGGTCCCTGCGCGTGTCACTTCAATAAACAGTGGCGCATTGAAAAACTCATCGAGCAAGGCATCCACTTCTTCCGTCATCGTAGCAGAAAAAAGCAGATTTTGCCGTTTGTGGGGCATGAGATCGAGGATGCGGGTGAGTTGAGGTCGAAAGCCCAGGCTCATCATTTCATCAACTTCATCAATCACCAATTGGCGCACGGAACCCAGTTTTAACACCCGGGTTACTGCCAGGTCTATGAGTCGCCCAGGCGTTGCAACCAAAATATCCAAGCCATTTACCACCAACTCTTTTTGAGTGTTGATATTCGTGCCACCATACACACCGGCGACCCGAATGGTCATGTGGGTGGTCAATTTTTGTATTTCACTCACCAATTGAACCACCAACTCTCTGGTTGGTACTACCACCAAGGCGCGGGGTTCTTTTTGTTTGGAAAAAGTCATTTGCCGGAGAATGGGCAAAAGATATGCGAATGTTTTACCGGTTCCCGTCTGGGCCAGCCCTACCACATCCCTGCCCGACATGATCACGGAAAAGGCCTTTTCTTGTATGGGCGTTGGTTGCGTAAACCCAAGATCAGTCAAGGCGTTTCGTAAAGGGGCACTCAGGTTTAGGGTATCAAAAGAAGATGTCATCAAGATTGCTTTGGTGCGAAGGTACGGAAGTATCCGGGAACGGTGTCCGTGTGTGTCGCTTCATAACGCCATCAACGGCCTAATTCGGTGAAGATACGCCTAAATAACCTGAAAACCATGTACATAAGGGTCTTCGTCGTCAAAAAGAATCGTGTTGTAGCCTGTCAATATTGCCCAACCTTCTATGCTGGGGCGTATGGCAGGTCGCCCAGCCACCGTTGTTTCCGCCTCGATCCTGCCAATAAATTTGGAACCGATGATGCTCTCGTGCACAAATACGTCGCCAGGCTTCAGCAGTCCTTTGGCGTACCATTGGGCCATGCGTGCGCTGGTACCGGTGCCACAAGGCGACCTGTCAATGGCTTTATCGCCATAAAAAACAGCGTTTCGAGCGGTAGAGGTGGGGTCAATCGGCGCGCCGGTCCATAGGATATGACTCAGACCTTGAATGGTCGGGTTCTCAGGATGGACAAACTGGTGTTGTTGGTTGATGGCCTGCCGCATTTCCCGGGCCCAGCCGATGAGTTGCTCCGCGCGGAAATGTTCTAATCCTGGAAAATTAGCTTGTGGGTCCACAATGGCGTAAAAATTGCCACCATAGGCCACATCTACGTGCAGGAGCCCCAGCTCGGGACAAACCACGGGTATGTTTTCGGCGGCAAGAAACCCGGGAACATTCGTCAGGCGCACGGATTTTACTTTGTTGCCTTCCTGGTGGTACACTACTTGGACCAACCCTGCCGGTGTTTCGAGCCGCAGTTGTCCAGGTGTTTTAGGGGTTACAAGTCCTTGCTCAATGGCAAGGGTCACAGTGCCGATGGTCCCGTGACCACACATGGGAAGACAGCCGCTGGTTTCGATGAAAAGTACGCCCACATCGTTTGAAGGGTCGCTGGGCGGATAAAGGATGCTGCCACTCATCATATCGTGACCACGTGGTTCAAACATGAGCCCCCGGCGTATCCAATCGTATTCCCGGAGAAAATGTTGGCGTTTTTCGCTCATATTCAGGCCCTCTAAATGGGGGCCGCCCCCTGCTACCAGTCGGACGGGGTTGCCACAGGTATGGGCATCCAGGCAGAAAAAAGTTTTAATCGACATAATGGCTGCTGTTTTACCAGATTTCAAATTCTGTTCGGCGATTTTTGGCTCGACCCTCGGCGGTGTCGTTTGTCTCTATCGGTTTTGATTCGCCATACCCTTTGTATTGTAGTCGGGCTGGGTCTATCGCCTGACCAACGAGATAATCAAGGACTGCTTTGGCCCGTTGTTCTGACAGTATTTGGTTGGAGAGGGTATTGCCCACCTTGTCGGTATGGCCATTTATTTGAATGTGTAAGGTGGGCATTTGTGTAAGAAGGTTGACGACCCGGTCGAGTTCGATGGCAGATTCAGGCAACAGGCTCGCCGAACCTGTTTCAAAAAAGACATTCCGCAATACAATGGGTTTTCCACCGGGTAAAATTTTCCCATTGGAAGTATCCTGTACAATAGGTTGTAATTCAATGTTTAATAAAAAAGGTTTTTGGAATGTGCCGACCTCCGTCAAGTTGAAATGATCGGAGTAAAACAGGTATTTATCTTTGCTTACGTGTAGGGCATAGTCTTTTCCAGCGGGCAAACAAACCAGTGCGGTCCCATCGGATTTTGTATTGGTTGCCGTGAAAGACAAGCCTGTTTTCAGGTCAACAAAATCCACTTTTGCGATCAACGGGTATCCGGTCGTTTCATCAACGACACGGACACGGGCATAGGTAACTGGTCGAGGGCGCGCGCGCTCCGGCAATTCAAAGCTGTAGAGGTCAATTCCGCCTGAACCTCCTGTACGGTCAGAGGCATAGTAAGCGGTACGGCCGTCGAGGCTCACCACCATCATGCCTTCTTCGCTTTTGGTATTGATCGGGTATCCGATGTTTTCCGGAGTTCCCCAAGCGCCATCGGCGCCTCGACGTACGAAGTAAATATCGCTTCCACCCATCCCGGGAAGGCTGTCAGCGGAGAAATAGAGGGTTTGGTTGTCGGGGTGTAGGAAAGGGGAGTGAACCTTTCCACCAACGTTGATGTGTGGCGGTAATTTCTCGGGCGTGGCCCATTTGCCATTTGGCAGACGGGTTGTTTGCCAGAGTGCGATGGCGTTGTTGGGGCCACCACTACCACGGCTGTAGATCAGTGTTTTATTGTCGGCGCCGATGGTGGGCTGTGCTTCCCAGGAGGCTGAATTAATGGTAGCGCTGAAAGGCACAGGTTCCGTCCACCCGCTGCGTTTCAGTTGAGACCAATATAGGTCGCAACTGCCTTTTGAGCCATCGCCCGATCGGTTGCAAGCGGTGAAAACGAGCCAGGTTCCATCGGGACTGATCGCCTGCGCGCCTTCATTTTGAACCGTGTTAACGCCTTCCAGCGGGGTAGCGGTTTCCCAAACGGTGCCATTGAGGGTACTGCGATAGAAATTCTCGTCACCCCGTTCCCGCCGGGTAAAAATAAGGGTGGACCCATCGGCGGTCAGCGAGGGGAAATATTCGCTTTCTCGGGTGTTGACACCCGTACCAAGTGACGTAGGATTGAATGGCACGGGATGTAGGACCGCCTCTGCGGCTAAACGGGAGCAGGCAAGCAGGTACTGCGCCTGCTTTTTTCTTCGTGCATGGATGGGGTTGCTGTTTAGGTAACGCGCAGTGTGGGTAGCGCATTCACCATATTTATCGTTTGCCCACTCCGACTCCGCCAGGAAAAGAAATGCCTGAGGGGCGTAAGCGGTATCAAGTGCCAGGGCTTCCTCAAAATACTGCTCAGCTTTAAAATAATCATGCAGGGTGGTGTAGGTATCGGCCAAGGCAAGTTTCGCATCGATAAATTTTGGATCTACTCTGAGGGCTTTTTCAAAATACCCCTGTGCAATGGCAGCCTCTCCCAAGGATGCTTCGCGGATCCCATCATTGTAGGCAACAAGCGCCTTTTCAGAGGTGGTTCGGATCGTCGTGAAGTTTTGGGCAAACGAAAAAGCGGGAACCAGTAGGGTGAAAAAAAGAGTACGCATCGGCTTAGTTTATGCGAAAACGAAATTTGTCAAAAAAAAATTTCAGTAAACAGCGAGATTTTTCAATTTTGGCACACGTTTGGATATACATGAATTGCTTCGTACAATAGAAATGGTTTAGTGAAAAAAAAAGCCCGGTGCAAACGCGCTCCGGGCTTTTTAATTTTCTGCCTTGCAGATGCCAGTGGAACCATTATCGTATCAAAGTCAAGCTCCCTGATTTCACTTTCTCGCTTTCATTGCATTTGTAGCGCAGTCTGTACAAGAAAACGCCTGGATTTACCGGCGTTCCAGCGGAAGTGCCATCCCACACATCAAATGCCGTTTCAGCGCTGAACAGCTTGCCTCCCCAGCGATCAAATATTTCAAATGAAATAAACTCATCCACAGAGAAGGGGTTGCTGATGCCAAATTTATCATTCAGATTGGGGGAGCCTCCGGGCGTAAAAGCATTCGGAATAAACACCTTGTTACAATCCAGTGTTTCCGGATCTATGACCCGTACGAAGATCGAGTCAACAGCCAAACAGCCATCGGCATACTCAAACTGAACCGCATAATAGGTTGAATCTGTGGGGGTGATGATGGGGGTAGGCGAACTGGGGTCAGACACGCCAATGGTCGGCGTCCAAGTGTAATCTTTCACACAGTACTGGGTCGTGGCAATCTGAAAAGAATTGCCAAGGTAAACCAAGGTGTCGCGATTCAGTATTTGATCAGCTTTGAGGTTGTATTTGGCGATTTCATCTTCTTTCAGCGCCTTACTGTGGAATCTAAGCTCATCAAACAACCCAAGGAAGGGGTTGTCGAGGGCACATACTTTAACGCCAATTTTCAAGGGCGATACATTGGTTAAATCCAAGCGTGCGACGGAACTACTGGATTCCCGAAGTTTGCCATTGACATAGAGCGAATACACGGCATTGTTCCGCGTCAGGGTGATAAATTGCCAGCAAGGATTCGGATCCAAAGTCGCAGATACCGTCGCAAAAAGGGTGTCATTCTCGCTGATGCCGGAAGAAAGCCGGTTGTATTTGGGTACATAGCGCACCCAAAATGCATGCCGAAGACTGCAGGTGTCTTGCTTGGCCATGATGACTTGCGAGTTGATCTGACTCTGCCCATCGGGCGGGCGTATGTAAAAACTTACGGTGAAATCGCTGGTACTGAATACATCGGCAAACGGACCAACCAGGTTGAGTGCATCGTTGGCATCTGCAAAACGCATGGCAGAATCGCGTATGCCACAGTCGCATCCAATGGCCCCCTTGAGCGCTGCCGTAGAGCCGTTCCCACTGTCGTCAATGCCCTTGCACTGGTCGAAAGAGAAGTAGGCCTCTAGTTTGTCGGAGACTGACTGGGCGGATACACATACGCCAGAAAAAAATACGAAGAAGGAAAGGGTTAAAAATCTCATTCGAATCAATAATAAGTTTGGTAAACGACCAATTCAACGGAAAATTATGATCGCGTCAGTGACAAATCCTCGGCAAACAACCATCAGAGCTGAAAATGAACAAGATCTGCAAATTGCCGTACCCGGGTTTGAATCATGGCGGGTGTCAGTGTCTTGAGCCGTTCAATGCTGAACGCCTCTACACAAAATGACGCCATCGCTGAGCCATAAATCACCGCACGTTTGATGTTGGCAAAGGAAAGGTCGTCTGTTTTTGCCAGCCAACCAATAAATCCGCCAGCAAAGGTATCTCCTGCGCCCGTAGGATCAATCACTTCTGCCAAAGGTAATGCTGGCGCAAAGAAAATTTCTCCCTGGTGGAACAACAGCGCACCGTGCTCTCCTTTCTTGATGATGAGGGTTTTAGGACCCATTTCGTGGATGACTTGGGCGGCTTTCAGCAAAGAGTGTTCTTCAGACAGTTGACGCGCTTCCTCGTCGTTGATCGTAAGTACGTCCACTTTACCCAATACTGCTTTTAAGTCGTCCATGGCAATATCCATCCAGAAGTTCATCGTGTCCAGCACCACCAATTTCGGACGATGGGCCAGTTGATCCAACACGCGCATTTGGAGGGCTGGCACCAAATTTCCCAACATCAGGTATTCCGAGTGACGGTAGCTCTCCGGCAAAATGGGGTTGAAATCAGCCAGTACATTGAGCTGGGTATCCAACGTGTCACGAGAATTGAAATTGCTGTGATACCGACCTGCCCAGAAAAATGATTTTTCACCTTGCTTGATTTGTAGTCCTTCCAAGTCAACCCCACGACCCCGAAGATGCTCCAGCGCGTCTTCAGGGAAATCATCCCCAACCACGGAAACAATGCGTACAGGTGCCGTAAAATAGGAGGCGGCCAGTGAAATATAGGTGCATGCTCCGCCAACAACACCCTCGGCGCGCCCCTTCGGAGTTTCAATATCGTCAAATGCAACAGTGCCTACTGCTAATAAACTCATGTTTTTGTGTGTTTTTGTATTATTTATTGCCTTTTTAGGGCCTGAAAATTAATTTAGAAAAAAATTCAGGCACAAAGGTTGTAAATTATAATGTCTAATGCATACCTTTGCCGCCGCTTTTGAGAGAAACATTTTCAAAAAAGCATCGAGCTCCCTTAGCTCAGTTGGTTAGAGCGGCGGACTGTTAATCCGTAGGTCCAAGGTTCAAGTCCTTGAGGGAGCGCCAAGGCCACCGATTTATCGGTGGCCTTTTTTTATTGTAATGGGTAACTGCTGTCTGGCCCCATATCAACAACACCTATGGCACACCTGGTTATCTCGGAAGAAGTACGCGCAGCATTGCAGGATGGTCGCCCGGTGGTCGCACTGGAAAGTACGATTATTGCACACGGAATGCCTTTTCCGCGCAACATACAAACGGCCCTCTTGGTGGAGCAAACGGTGCGCGATGCCGGTGCTGTTCCTGCTACCTGTGCTATTTTACAAGGAAAATTGAAGGCGGGACTCTCAGAAGATGAAATAGAGATGCTGGGTAAAGCGGGCTTACATGTTCCAAAAGCCAGTCGCAGAGACTTGCCTTACTTGGTCAGTCAGGGCAAAAACGGCGCCACCACGGTGGCTGCAACCATGATTGTGGCACACATGGCGGGTATTCGCATATTCGCCACTGGCGGTATCGGGGGGGTCCACCGCGGTGCGGCCTCCACCATGGACGTCTCAGCAGACTTACAGGAATTGGCGCGGACACCGGTGGCTGTCGTCAGTGCCGGTGCTAAGCGTATCCTTGATCTCGGACTTACGCTGGAATACCTCGAAACGTATGGCGTGCCGGTGCTCGGCTACCAAACAGACGAATTCCCAGGGTTCTATTCACGCCACAGTGGTTTTGGGGTAGATTGCAGGCTGGATACACCAAAAGAAATGGCTGATTTGTTGAAAGTAAAGTGGGAAATGGGGCTGCAAGGCGGGGTGGTCATCGCCAATCCAGTGCCGGAACAATACCAATTGGACGATGTGTTGCTCGAAAAAACCATCTTGCAAGCGCTGGAAGAGGCGAATCAATTGGGCATTCGCGGAAAAAATATCACCCCTTTTCTCCTTGCAAAAGTAGAATCGCTTACCCACGGAGAAAGCCTCCATACCAATATTCAACTGGTACTGAACAATGCACGCCTGGCCGCCGCCATCGCGGTGGCTTTCTAAGGGCGCGCAGCCCACTGTTTCGAACCATCACCCCAACAGGATTTTGACAATTTTCTCCGCCACGCCGATACTGGTGCTGGATGAAATATGTGCCCGCTGCAGCACACCGTGCATGTCACAGGCCGCAAAGGCGTGAAAATTACCGTTGCCATCGCGCTCACAGTAAACAGCAGGATGATACCCATGGCCTTCCAGCAGTTGTAATACCCGACGCTCAATATTGGTGCAAACAGATACCTCAGTTCGGTGTAGCGCCCGGAACAACTGGCGTGTGGCCGTGTCGTGTCTGTTGGTTTGCCAAGCCGTTACCCCCTGGGCCGGAGCCGGGACAAACTCCCTGGGATTCAAGACCACTATTTCCACATCCTGTACAGGCTGCGCGAGTTGATTGTATGCTGTGGCAGACAAGAAAACAGCATCGATGTCGCCCGATTGTAGTCTTGTCAGACAGCTTTCGCCATCGTTCCCCTGGTCGGTAAATGGTATATCTGGCCTGTAATCTGTCAGTTGTGCCTGCTGCCTTGCTGTAGCATTGCCCACGATGCCACCTTTTTTTATCTTGAAAATTTCACGGCTGTCATACGCATCACGTCGGATCAACAGCCGGTCTGAGGGGTCTTCTCGTACAGAAACTGCCGTGATGGCCAACCCTTCCGGGATCCTGCCGGATAGATTTTCCATGGCGTAAACGGCGACATCTATTTCGCCCCGCAGCAAACTATCTTCCATCGCTTGTACCAGGTATTCCACTGCTTCGGATGCCGATTCCAACGGCTCAACACCGGCCCTCGCAACGATTACCACGTCGCTTTCAATGTCGAAACGATTCAATTCAGTTTGTGTGAACGTTGCCCGAAAAAGCCCCGACGGATTGCCAATGGTTCCAATACGTATTTTTTTATTGTGCATGTTTTTATTGTCAAAGGAGTAATCTATTCTTCAGACGCAACAGAGAGTGCTGCTCTGACCAAGGCTTCATCCGCCAAATAAGGCACGGTAACCTTCAGCTCGGGATAAGCCTCCATGGTACGTTGCAAGGTGCTGATGGCATGCGGATTTCTTGCCCAGGCGCGGCGCGATATGCCGTTGTTGACATCCCAAAACAGCATGTTGTGCAAACGGCGGTCTGCTTCGGGAGAACCATCCAACACCATGCCGAAGCCTCCGTTGACCACTTCACCCCAGCCCACGCCGCCGCCATTGTGCAAACTTACCCAAGTGGCGCCGCGAAAAGCGTCTCCGATCACATTTTGAACGGCCATGTCGGCTGTAAAGCGCGATCCATCGTAGATGTTTGCTGTTTCACGGTAGGGCGAATCGGTACCACTTACGTCGTGGTGGTCGCGGCCCAGCACGATATTACCGCTCAATTCGCCGCGTGCAATGGCATCGTTGAACGCTTTGCTGATGCGCATCCTGCCCTCCGAATCTGCATACAAGATCCGCGACAATGACCCTACAACCGGCAAATTGACCTTGGCATCGCGAATCCAATTCAGGTTGTCGCGAATTTGACCTTGTATTTCCACAGGCGCTTCTTCCAGCATATTTTCTAAAACCTGCGCCGCAAGGAGGTCTGTTTTTTCTAAATCAGCCATATTGCCAGAACAACAAACCCATCGGAAGGGGCCAAAGCCATAGTCAAAACACATAGGCCCCATGATGTCCTCTACATACGACGGATACCTGAAAAGTCCCTCCGATTTGTTTTTCCAGACATCAGCATCGGCCTCCCCGGCCTCTTTTAAAAAGGCATTGCCATAATCCCAGAAATACATCCCCCGAGCTGTCATGGTGTTGACGGCTGCGACATGACGGCGAAGGGTGCTGCGAACCTCCTCCAGAAAAACTGTTTTGTTGGCGTTCATCAACTGTTTGGCTTCCTCAAAGGAATAACCCACGGGACAGTAGCCCATGTCGTGGATGTTGTGGCAACTTGTTTGGTCTGACCCCAACTCTACCGCAATATTGTGGCTGACAAAATATTCCCACAGGTCAACAATATTGCCGTGGTACACCAGGGTTGTCGCTTTTTTTTCACGCCGGGCTGTTTCCAAGGCGCTTACAAGCGCTTCCAAATGGTTGAAAACACAGTCTTTTTTGATGTAGCCGTCGGTCAGCCGTTGCTGCACCATTTCACCGTCAACTTCTGCGATAACGCCAATACAGCCGGTGATAACGGCCGCAATCGCTTGGGCTCCGCTCATACCACCCAATCCGGAGGTGATAAAAACACGCCCGCTCAAGTCGTCGCCCATACCCATGCGGCGACCGGCATTGAGCAGGGTGATGGTGGTTCCGTGTACGATGCCTTGCGGGCCGATGTACATAAAGGACCCGGCGGTCATTTGGCCGTACTGCGTAACGCCAAGGGCGTTGTACCGGTTCCAGTCTTCTTTTTTAGAATAGTTGGGGATCATCATACCGTTGGTAACCACCACGCGCGGGGCATCGGGATGACTGGGGAATAAGCCCATGGGATGACCCGAGTAGAGCACCAGTGTTTGATTTTCTGTCATTTCTGACAAGTAGCGCATGGTGATCAGGTACTGCGCCCAGTTTTGAAAAACCGCGCCATTACCACCGTATGTGATCAGTTCATGGGGGTGTTTGGCTACTTTAGGATCGAGGTTGTTCTGAACCATCAACATGATGGCGGCTGCTTGGTGGCAACGCGCAGGGTAATCCTGAACAGGGCGTGCGTGCATGGGATAATCAGGGCGAAAACGGTACATGTAGATGCGTCCGTACTGTTGCAGTTCATCCGCAAACTCTTCTGCCAAGACCTGATGCCATGCTGTTGGGAAGTATCGCAGGGCATTTTGGAGTGCCAGTACCTTTTCTTTTGAGGTTAGTACGCCCTCTATCACGCGTCTTGGGGCATGGCTAACAGAGGGGTCTAGCAGCTTTTTTTGGGGTAACAGCGCCGGAATACCGGTGGTAATGGCGTGGTGGAAGGTATTTGAAGAATCCATGGTGGGCGAAAAAAGCGTATGATTGTTCGTTGTAGTGGCTTGGGCAATCAATGGAACAACCAAGCCATGTGATTGTTTTTTTGTAGTAACTGGTTAGCGGGGTCGCGTCTGAGACAAAATATGGGCCTTTTTGGGCCAGACGAAGCGGATTTTTGTAGGCCGTAGCAGCGCTAAGGTCAAAAAAATCTGCGAAGTATGGCGGAAAATGGGCCTTTTTGGGCCAGACAGCGTGCCACCTAACCAGTTACTTTTATTTAACCCAACCGCGCGTTTTGAAGTAAACCTTCCACGAACCCCATGCGGTCTTCTGTAACTGTATGGTTACTTAAAAAATCTTACTTTTGTCTCCAATCGCAGTCGTTTGAGGACAGTACGGACGACTATTTTGTCCACGACCGAACTGTAATAAATTTTTGGCAGGCGGCAAACTTCCGGAATAAACATTGATATATGATCCGTGCCATTTTAGTGCCGCTTCTATCTTTTTTCTTGCTGTTCCGCCTTCCTGCGCAGTCTGTTGGTTTTCCGGCGCAGTGGAAATTTACGACCAGTGATAGTCCGGCATACCAAGCTGAGCACTTTGACGATGTTGCCTGGGATTCCATAGAAGTGCCTGCGCACTGGGAAGCGCAAGGCTATCCTGCGTACGATGGCATTGCTTGGTACCGAACCCATTTTGTCGTGCCGCCAGCAATGTTGCGCCAAGAGGTGGTTTTGTTGGCTGGCGTCATTGACGATGCCGATGAAACCTGGGTCAATGGTGTATTGGTGGGGAAAACTGGCAAATTTCCGCCAGACGATCAATCGGCTTGGGATTTTCCGCGTGCATACATCCTGCCAAAAGGCTTGCTGAAGTCCCAAAACACACTGGCGATTCGGGTGTACGATGGTGTCGGCGGCGGCGGTATTTACCAGGGTAAAATTGAACTAATCCCCCTGAAACAATACGAAAAATGGTGTCGTCTCAGGCTGAAAAACAAAAACAATTGGCATCAACTGACCACGTCCAACGGCTTGATATCCGCCGTGTACAGCAGTGTATCCGGCGCTGTGGAGGCCGTTTACCCACATATTTTTTCAGCGGTAGATTCGGCTGTTCTGGTGCAGCCCTTTGTGTCAAATATTGCGCCGGATATCAAAGAGCGGCCTACTTCGGTCCGTTATTTGAACCACACCCATGTCATAGAAGTTGATTACAAGCACTTTTCCATTTATTACACCGCTTCATTTACAGCAGCAGACAAGGTTTTTTATGCCATCGTTCGCGGCGATCCTGCGTATGTAGAAGGCCTGTCATTTCGCTGTGAATGGTCTGGCAGCGGCGAGGTTAAAACCCTAACCCGTTCCTACAAAAACCAGTCCGAAAAGTATGTGCTTTTTGGTTTTTCAGACGCAGATCATCTTAAAAGTGGCATTACACGGGCCCTGGAACGCATCCAAAACGCGGCAGGTTCGCTCGTGGATGCCGAAGCGGACTACATGAAAGGCGTCTTTCACCGTTGTAACTTCCCCAGCGGGATTACGCGGGCTGAGCGTGCCCTGCTGGAACAGTCCGTATCCGTACTCAAAATGGCCCAGGTAAGTGATCAAGAGGTTTTTCCCCTTGCAAAAGGGCAGATACTGGCATCCTTGCGGCCAGGGGTATGGTCTATTTCATGGGTGCGCGACGCGGCTTTTGCCATAGACGCAATGACCAAGTTGGGTATGTACGAAGAAGCACGAAAAGGACTTTCGTTTATGCTTTTAGCGGCGCCATCCAACCAATATAAACATTATACCCACACGGATGGTAAGGATTATGGCATTGGTGTGGATTACAGGATTTCCGTCACCCGTTATTTTGGCAACGGGCGGGAAGAGAGTGATTTTGCGAACAACCGCGGCCCAAACATCGAAATTGATGACTTTGGACTTTTCTTGTCAGCGCTGTGTGATTACGTAGTCGCCAGCGGGGACACTGTTTTTTTCCGACAATGGCAGTCGGTACTCGAGACAACCGTTGCCGACGCGATTGTGCGCAACATCAACGAAAAAGATATCATTCGACCGGATTCCGGCCCTTGGGAACACCATTTGCCGGGACGGTCATTTGCTTTCACCTCGGGGGTATGTGGCGTGGGATTACAAAAATTTGCGGCCCTTCAGCAGCAGATGGGGCACCGCTATTTGCCGTATTTACTTGGTGCGCAACGGTTGTATCGCGGGGTGCTGCGCAACATGGTGTATGAAAACAGGCTGGTAAAGGGAAATGCGCAAGACGAATATCCTTCAGACCACTATTTCTTTGATGGCGCCACCTTCGAACTATTTGCGGGAGGGTTTATCCGTGAAAAGGCGCTTTTTTTGTCCCACATGGCCGCCTACGACCAAGAATTGAGGGTAAAAGTCGGCGAAAAAGCAGGTTATATCCGCTTCAACAGTGCTGATGCTTACGAGAACCAAGAATGGCCATTTGCCGGATTACGGGTAGCGGTGGCACAAACAATTTTTGGAAACCGGCAAGAAGCTAGGCATTTGATTGACCGCGTGACCAAGCTTGCGGGCTACAACCACCACCTCATTCCTGAAATTATTGCCCTACAGGACGGACAATATAAGGGTTCTGTGCCGATGGTGGGCTATGGCGCCGGTGCGTACGTACTTGCATTGGTAGCCTTGTATGCCCCCCGATGAACAGGAGTGCTGTAGTCATTGGTTGGGCACTAGAAAATCGAGACCAGCGCTTTGAGTATATTAGGGTACAAAAACTGAAATCCTGCCTTTGTGCTTTTTGATGCGGTGATATGGTTGCTGTTTAAGATGACGGCGGACATTTCACCCAATATCAGGCGCAGGACCAAACTTGGTGCGGGCAAAAACAAGGCTCTTTTTCCCATGGCTTTAGCTGTTTCGCGCACCAATTGCGCACCCCGTATGGGATTGGGTGCCACCGCATTGAACACACCTTCAACCGTTGGTTGTTCTATGGCCCACAAAAACATCCGGCAAACATCGTCACGGTGGATCCACGACCACCACGCTTGTCCGTTCCCAAAATAGGCGCCCAGTCCCAACCGCAAGGGCTTGATTATTGCGGCCAAGGCACCGCCCTCAAGGGCCAGCACAACGCCGATTCGGAGGGTGACTGTGCGAATACCTTTTTTGCCCACTTCATCGGTGGCCGCTTCCCATTGCTGGCAACAGTCCACCATAAAACTGTGGTCGGCAGCGACGCTGGTTTCAGACATCATTCGTTCGCCGGAGTTGCCATAAATACCAATAGCAGAGGCGGCGATATATGCTTTTGGCAGCACACCGATGCGGTCAAAAGCACTGGATAGTACCCGAGCGGCCTGCACCCTGCTCTCAATGATCTCGCGTTTGCGGGCTTGGGTCCAACGTTTATCGGCAATTCCGGCGCCAGCCAGGTTGACCACGGTATCCACATTTTCTAGGGCGGCTTCATCTATAACGCCGGTCAAAGGATCCCATTTGAATTCATCAGGCCCTTTCGGATTACGCGTGAGCAGGCGAACAGTGTATTGTTGGAGTCGCAGCATTTCAGCAAGTCTGGTTCCGATTAGGCCGGAGCCGCCGGCCAACAAGATTATTTTACCCATGATACAGCATAGATGGAATTCAGGTTTGACTTTAAGGTGAGTAACTTGGCAGCACGATTTTTGGCCCTGAAAACGGTAAAATATATCAGACGCAACACCCCTACCGGTTACACTTTATTTGTCGCTGGAAGCGCCATTTTTTTCACTATTTTTCTTTTTCTCCGCAATGGTAAAGTGTGCGCCACTTTTTAGTTTTCGGGCTATGGCGGAGTAGGGTCCAGTGACCACGTCCTCCCCTTCCTGCAGGCCGGATAGTATTTCGATGTAGTCATTGTCCTGAATACCCGTTTTTACTTCACGTATCGCGACCGTATCGCCGACGGCAACAAAAACAATTTCTTTGATGACATCGTTGGATTTGGATTGTTTGGATGCAGGGATTTCGTCTTCATCTTCTTTTTTGACCTCCTTTTTTTCTGCTTCTTTTGCGGTCACAGAAATAATGGGGACAGTGAGAATATTTTCTGCCAGTTGGGTAAAAATATCCACGGAAGCGGACATGCCTGGGCGGAAAGGATATCTGCGGCCATCGGCGAGGAGATCCTTATAAGAAGCTGGGTCGATGCGAATTTTGACCACAAAATTGGTGACTTGGTCGGAGTTGAGGCTCATACCGGCTGCCGAGCTGATGTTGCTGGCGCTGTTGGCAATTTCAGAGACCTTGCCTTTCAGTTTTTGGCCTAGGTAAGCATCCACTTCGATGTCTGTTTCGTCGTTGAGGCTCACCTTGAGGATATCATTTTCACTGACATCCACTTGGACTTCCATGCTGTGGAGGTTGGCGATGCGCATCATTTCTGTTCCGGCCATTTGAAGCGTACCGACCACTCGTTCGCCTTTTTCGACGTTGAGTACACTGATGATGCCGCTTACGGGTGCTGTTATGATGGTTTTTTGGAGGCTGGTGCGCAGTTCTCGCAGTCTGGCATTTGCGCTGTTGATGCCGTATTCAGCCACCCGCACATTTTCACGGGCGCTGGAGAGCGTGCTTTCTGCGGATCGGAGGGTTGCTTCACCGACGGCTAGGGCACTTTCAGCGGATTTGAGGGTGTTTTGTGACGTTTCAAATTCTGAGGTAGAAATGATTCCGTCTTTGTACAGTTTTTCATTTCGTTGGTGGTTGTTACGTGCCACGTCCAATTGAGATTCTAGGCGTTTTTTATCAGCCTTCAGCTGTTCAATTTGGGCGTTGCTTCCTTGCACATTGGAAGAGGATATTTCGCGTTGCGAACGGGCGGTGCTGACAGAGGCTTCACCCTGTTCCACCAAGCTCTGGTATTCGTCTGGTTTTATTTTGGCCAAAATTTGACCAACCGTTACAGAATCACCTTCTTTTACGTATAAGTCGATGATTTCCCCGGAAACGTCGGAGCTGATTTTCACCTCTGTTTCGGGGAATATTTTTCCGCTGGCACTTACCGTTTCCTTGATAGAGCGGCGCTGTACTTTTTCCAAAGTGACCTCTTCGCCCTTGGGTTTTTGCCGTGATTTATAGATGGCTGCTGCTGTGATCAGCAGGAAGGCCCCGATGAGAACATACAGCAGGGTTCTTTTTCGTTTTGGAGTCGTTTTTGACATTGTTGTTGTTGCCATGTTGAATATAAACTGTTTACAAACAGGTTATGTTGATGAGAACGGGTAGAAAATTATTGGTAACCCTCCCTTATAAATACGTTGCAAGGTTACGGAGGTTTTTTCTGGACAAATAAATACTTGGATAAAGGGACGAAAATTGCGGATGAAATTCAGTAAAAAAAGGTATTTTATTCTGCCAAGACGCATTAAGCGAAGTTGTCTGGCAAAAAATGGGCACTTTTTTGTCTCAGACGCGACCACCTAACCAGTAACCAAAAATAATTAATGTTGTCGAAGCGTTTTTGGCATGATATTTTGTTAAGTCTATGTAAGTCTGTCAAAAGACCTCACCGATACGTCATGTACGTTTTCAAAACGCTGTTTGTCATGAAATTAATCCTTTTGCTCCCGCTGGTTGTGCTGCTTTTTTCAGGTTTCACCGTCACGCAGACGACCTCTGAGGTTTCCCCTCGTGTGCTTTCTGGAGAGCCTGTTTTGGTACCCCGGGAGGTGTGGGTGGCCAAAGGTGAATGTTGTATAGATGAAACCATTGAACTCAATTTTTCTCAGTCCCATGCCAATACCCTTGGTGTGATGGATCCTGACGGCAATTTTTTCTACTTGGTATTTCCGGCAGAGTGTACGATGGGCAATCTGAAGCCATTGGTCAGCAGTGAGCAGTTCAGCACGCTTACATCCCTTTCCATTTGTCCTGCTACCCTTAAAGCGGATCCCTATATCTATGGTGTAATGGAGAATCAGCCGGTGTTCACAAAAAGCGGTATGTATCGTTTTATTTTGGGTGACAACTTACACGTGGATGACGAGTCGGCCCTCAACATTGTGTCGGTTATGTACAAGCATGTAACGCATCAGGATAGCGCTCCAGGGTTCCAAAATTAAAGTTGTTTTCCGGGTATTGCAACGGCGTTAATGTGGGTCAATGTTGGCGTGGGTCAGTGTTTCGGCAAAAATATTCCAATCGCTGGCGCCATAGACGCGTACCTTTTCTGTTAGGATTTTTGCGGTATTGGGCAATGGCAGGGCTTTTCGCCCGTGGTAATGGTTGTATCCTATTTCCCAAGTATCAAAAACATCGGTTGTGGTGCTGTTATCTTTGCAAACCCCTTGCATATCGCCACTGTTAATTTGTAGGGCGATGAGTTCCATGGCAGCGGTAAATCTTTTCGTGTTGGGGGAGAACAGGTCGATGCCCTGATGCCAAGCGATTTCTGCTGCATGCAGTGCGGCGGCCAAAGCATATTGGGCGTGGTGGTTGTTGTCTCTACAAGTTTCTTGCGTCAAACCGTCAACCCAACGGACTGGATTACTCCAAAAGTTTGGAATATTGTTGCCATCTCCTGCCATCGAGGGGACTCCGCCGTCAGAAGCTTGAAAAAAATAGGCGGGAATACGTTTGTTGAATCGTTCAATTGCCAAGTCAAACTCGCTTTCATCTTCGTTAAACACGGCAATACCCATCATGGCCTCAATTTGTGTTAGGTCAACATTGCCATTCCAAGTGCTGGGAGTATTCAACGCAGGATAAAATGCGCGTTTAAACATAATCTGTAGGTTGGTTTGGTCAACACGCGTCCATCCTGCGTATTCCCGCATAATTTCAGCTGCGGGCGCCAACAGCGCGCCAATCCACCCGGCTTGTAGTTTGTCCTGATCACTTCCGGCATTGAACCCTTGCAAAACAGACCATGCATTGAGCACCGCAATGGCCTGTTGCGCATATTTTTCCTCACCGGTGAAGTACCAAACCAATGCGTTGGCGTAGGCTTTTATGGCGTCCTCTTTGGAGATATTGGCGTCATCACTTGAAGAATTGATGTAAACCAGCGCATGGGTTCCTGCAACAGCCAAGGGTGTTATTTGCTGGAACGCACGCTTAGATGGTTCGGCGCCTGCAACGATCAGCGATTTAACACGATCAAGGTCCTTTTTTTCGTTCAATACTCCCGGATGTACGAATGACATTTGGGCTGTAACAGCGCTTGTTATCAGGATCAAGGATACAACAGCAATGGTTGGTTTCATCAGACAATAACAGGTGTTTGGATCAATTTAATTCCAGTTTTTTGCCTTCATAAAAGTCCAGTATTTTCAATTTAAACAGGTAGTCGTATTTGGCTACCACGAGGTCGTTTTCTGCAATGTCGCGGTTGCTTTTTGCCGTGGTGAGATCGAGTGCATTGACAGCTCCGAGGGTGTGTCGTTTTTCGGTGTTTTGAAAGGCGATACTGGTTGCGTCGAAGGTTTTCTGGGCGGCATTGAGTTGTTGTTTAGCAGCCTTGGCATTGGCGATGGCCGTTTGGATATCGTTTTTAAGCGTCTGCCGAGTTTGTGTTTGCTGCATTTGCGCCGTCAAAACACCCAGGCGAGCACGCTCCACGCTGAGTCTGGTTCGTCCATTTTGGTAAATGGGGACATTGATGTTGATGCCAACGCCTTGGCCAAAATTTTGGTCCAGCTGGTCAAAATAATTTACCTTGGGGTAGGAATACCGGTCAACGTACTGGCTGATGGCAAGATCTTGTCCATTCACCCTGAAAATGGTAGCAGGGGTGGTGTCCGTTCGGATGTATTGTCCATTAAAATAGTCGAGAAATCCGCTGGAATAGTTGCTGCTCAAATTGGCAAAGAGGGAAACGGAGGGATAGAATCCTGATTTGGCGATGAACACCGATTCTTCTGCGCTTTTAACCCTGAAATCTACCGAGCGAATACCAGCTTGGTTGCCCAGTGCTGTTTGGTAGAGTAGTGGCAGCGGCCGTGCATCTGGGTTGGCATCGGCTGGTATCAGGGCAATGGGATGTTCGATGCGGAGGTCGAAATCGGGTTCGAGTTGGAGGTATTGTTTCAGGGTCAGGTAGGCAAGGTCCACCGTATTTTGCGCTTGTACGGTGGATTGTTCATCGCGGGCTACCTGCGCCAGGATGTTGTACTTATCGGCCATGGGTGCGGTACCGGCTTCGATGAGTTTTTGTGTAACGTTGAGTTGATTTTCGCTTTGTTCCACCCGCTTTTTGGCATTGTCGAGCAGTTCTTCCGACAACAAAATGTTGAGGTAAGCCGAGGCGATGAGCAGACCCAGGTCGTTTACGGTGCGTTCGGCATCCGCGGTGGCGGCCTTGAGATTCCAGTCGGCTTGTTTGATGCTGTGGCGGATCAGTCCACCGTTGAAAATATTGATACCGGCGTTGATACCGAAACTGTTGTAGGCAGTGGCTTCGGTGCTGAATGCGTTGCTGGTTGGGTCAATGGTTCGCCCGAATTGTTCGCCGAGGTTTACGTTGGCGCTCACGTTGGGCAATCGGGAAGCCTTTGCTTGTTTTTCAGCGATGGCTGCCGTACGGACATTGGCGAGTGCCTGTTGGATGGTAATATTGTTGTCGCGGGCAAAATTAATACAGCGTTCGAGTGACCATACTTCTTGGGCATGTATGCCGCTGGTCAACAAGAGAAATAATAGGATTGCGTGAATTTTCATAAATAGAACCATCTAAAGCATTAAAAAATGCTGGTCATTGCATTTGTTGGTAAACAAGCACAAGGTTACGTTTAAAGGGATATTTGGTTTAAAAATTTATATAAAAAGCGATTATTAATGGATTAACCACCGCTTAATATTCCAGTTTTAGTACTTCCCGTCCTTCTAGAAACACGCCTTTGGTTGCCCGAACCGGTATTTTACTGCCTTCTTCGGTCACGATCGTATCGCCATCCTGTGGATGGTTGTTGTATTTCAACACGGAGATGGCTGCATCGTACAACGTTCCGTGAACATCGGCACCGCTGTGTTCGGAGTGTACAATTTCCAGCTCCTTCAGGCCAAAATCCTCCATACCATACGTATATCCACCGCCGTCGCCGGGCATTCCGAAGTAAACCCAACAGTAAATCGGGATTGTTTGGTTGTCGAGCATATTGTGGGCTGCTGCGCTGTAAAAGCCCTTTGGAATCAATAGGTATTGGCTGTTCATGTACACCCCGCTGGAGGCGGTACTTTCCAGTATTTCGGCGGCAATTGCGGTGAAAAGTTTGTGCGTTTCAAGTGTTTTACCTGCGTCGCCGATCACGGAAATGACCACTTGTGACTGGTGTTGTAAGGCTTCCTGTGTGGCGTTTCCCCAGAGCCAAGACAGTTGAGCGGCTGCGCGGATTTCTATCGGGTCGGCTGGGTAGTTCAGTTGGGCGATCATGACGGTGGCGCCGGAGGAAATAAAAACAATGGTTTTGTCAACGTTGCTGCTGGAGTCTGTTTTGATGTGCCATTTGTTGCGCAGGGAAGCAAGCAGGGATTTGGGGTCCAGGGGATTCAAGTTATTGACCAACACTGTGCCGGACACTACTTTTTGGTCGGGGGTATTTTGGGAAAAAACCACCACTTGAACAGTGAATTGCAGTAATATCAGGGCAACAAGCCGCATGTGTAAAACGTATTTTATCATGAAAACGAAAGAAGAAGGGTAGAACGCAGAAAGGCAGTTTTTCATGTGTGTGGCGAAAAATGAATCAAATTTAAGGGTTGATTTGTTGTGCGGACAAAATATTGTAGTTCGATACTGGTTTAAACACCAGCTACTCCATTACTTTTGCTTGGTATTGTATTTGACTAAAAGTTTGGTTGGTCTCAAACGCGACCACTTAACCAGTTACCATAAATGCTAAAATTCACATCATTGGTGAACAAAAAAATTATGCTGCAGCGTATTCGTGTGTCCAACGTTTTTTCTTTCTCACCGGGGTATCGTCGTCGAGCGTTGCTGCTGTCATGTTTTTTTATCACGGCCATTTGTTGGAGTTGCAAACGAGAGGATATGCCGGTTCAAGGTGTTTTTTATTGCATCAGCATGAAAATAGCAGATAAAATGCTGCAACTCGACCAACCGGCCTTGAATCAGGAGATCGTGACGGGGCAGCCATTGCTAATTTCACTGAATTTTCCCGTGGATGCTGCGAGTGTAGCAACCGGTATTCAACTGGTTGATCAACAACAGACCGACATTCCCTTGGTTGTTTCTTTGCTGGACGACGATAAAACAGTTTCAGCATCGCCCGCATCCCCTTTGGGTTTTCAGCAGGAATACTCGGTGAAAATTTCCAATGAACTTCGCAGCAAAGACGGGCGATATTGTTCGCCCCAGGTGACAGGCTTTAAAACCAAGGCAGGTGTACTGAAAGTAGATTCCGTGGTGGTGGGCGGTATAAATTTGTTGGGAGCCCCGCCCGTCAAGGATGTTGATTGGAATTTCGTGGGGCGGGTGTATTTCAACCATGCGCTCAATACGTCCACCGTAACGCAAACGAGCATCAAATTGTTCCGCTCGGGATTTTTCGCGTCGGTTCAATTTTCATTTGAACACCACGACAGTGTACTGGTAATTGCTGCGGACCAGCCCTTGCGCCATTACGACAAATACACCCTTTATCTCGGCTCCTCCATTGCCGGAAACGATGGTTATGCCATGGGTGATTTCTCTAAGTCTTTTTACACGGCATTGGATGTTGCCCCAAAATTTCCTGTCATATCCGATGCAGCCCTCTTGGATCAGGTTCAGCGCCAAACATTTCGATACTTCTGGGATTTTGGTCATCCGGTGAGTGGCCTGGCGCGGGAGCGGAACACCTCTGGCGACATTGTCACTTCCGGTGGTTCCGGTTTCGGTGTTATGTCCATCATCGTAGGGGTAGAACGTGGTTTTATCACACGGTCGGAGGGCGTGGCCCGATGGAAGAAAACGGTAGGTTTTTTGAAAAATACAGCCCAGCGCTACCACGGTGCCTGGCCCCACTGGCTCAACGGCGCCACCGGCGCCACCGTGCCGTTCAGCACCAAAGACAATGGTGCTGATCTTGTGGAAACATCTTACCTCATGGAGGGGTTGCTCACCGTGCGGCAATACCTGAATGCCGCCGATGCCGAGGAAGCGCAACTGATGGCAGATATACAATATTTGTGGGAAACAGTTGAGTGGGATTGGTTTACCCGTGGGGGGCAGAACGTGCTGTATTGGCATTGGTCGCCCAACTACCAGTGGGAAATGAACCACCCAATAAAGGGATACAACGAATGTTTGATCACGTATTTTCTAGCCGCCTGTTCGCCCACACACCCGATTTCGGCTGCTGTGTACCACCAAGGATGGGCTTCTTCAGGTCAAATAGCCAACAACAACAGTTATTTTGGGTATAATTTGCCATTGGGGTATGCTTATGGCGGACCCTTGTTTTTCGCCCATTATTCGTTTTTGGGCCTTGATCCAAGAAACTTAAAAGATACCTATGCCGACTATTGGATCCAAAATACCCACCACAGCCTCATCAACCAAGCGTATTGTGTCAGCAATCCGTTGCGAAAAATCGGGTACAGCGCCCAGTGCTGGGGCCTGACGGCCAGCGACAACCAAGTTGGTTACAATGCACATTCTCCCACCAATGACCTGGGCGTCATTACCCCGACAGCGGCCCTGAGTTCGTTTCCCTATACGCCAGCGGAATCCATGGAAGCACTCCATTTTTTCTACTATCAGTTGGGCGACAGATTGTGGGGACAATATGGCTTTTACGATGCCTTCAATGTGACCGATGGCTGGTACGGCGATTCCTACTTGGCCATTGATCAAGGCCCAATTGTCGTCATGTTGGAAAATTACCGGACGGGCAAGCTCTGGAACCTGTTCATGTCTTCCCCCGAAGTAGCAACTGGCGCTGCCAAACTCGGGTTTAGCTACTAATCAATCGTTTCAACGTGTTGCTGGTGACGAAAATCACCCAACCATTTACAAAAGATAATTGAAAATTGCTGTCGTCTGCCTTACATTGGCCGCGTTTTTTTAACCATATCCTCACCCGTTACACTAAAACAAGCATAGTATGAAAATGAGTACTTCGATGTTGGCAACCGCGATCATTGTTTTTACGAGTTGCTTTGTGCAAGCGCAAGACAATAAAATTTCCGGGGTCGTGACCGATGTGAAAGGAGGGCAGCCGCTGATAGGGGTCACCGTGGCAGTGGCGGGTACCGCGCGCGGGGCGGTGACAGATTTTGATGGAAAATATGTGTTGACGGTGGGTGCAGGTGACAAATCGTTACAGTTTTCATACACGGGTTATAAATCCCTGACCATTGACATCAGTGGCCGCACCACCGTGGATGTTGCTTTGGAGGAGGACATGGACATTTTAGGCGAGGTCGTTATTGTGGGCTACGGTACCCAGCGGAAAAGTGATCTTACCGGCGCGGTATCGTCTGTTCGGGGTGCTGATCTGACCAAAATCCCATCTTCTTCCGCGGAACAGGCGTTGCAAGGCAAAGTTGCCGGCGTACAAGTCAGCAGTACTTCCGGGGCGCCAGGGTCCGTGCCAGTGATTCGGGTACGCGGAGTGGGCACTTTTAACAATTCGTCGCCCATATTTGTGGTTGACGGCGTGATACTCGACAATATTTCGTTCCTGAATGCGGGCGATATTGAGTCCATGGAGGTCTTGAAAGACGCTTCTGCTACGGCAATTTATGGCTCTCGTGGCGCCAATGGGGTTATTATCATTACCACCAAACTCGGCAAAATAAACGACGGGAAGCCTACGTATAGTTTTTCAGCCGAATACGGTATTCAGCATTTGGCCAAAAAAATTGACCTGTTGAATGGCAAGGAGTTTGGCGCTTACGTGAACGACATCATCACAGGTACGTACAACAACCTTGATGTACTGCCCAATACGGACTGGCAGAGCCTCATTTTCAGCGATGCACCGCTGTCAAACTATCAATTTTCTGTTTCCGGCGCCTCTGAAAAGCAACAATACTACTTGGGGGTGGGTATTTTTAACCAACAGGGTATTATTGACAAATCTGATTTCACCCGTCTGACGGTGAAATTGAACAACAGTTACAAGCTCTCTGACCATATCCGTATCGGCAACAACATCACAATTGCCCCGTACCAACAGTCCAACACGGCCGGCGTTACCTACTCCGCCTACCGCGCCCAGCCGGTCATCAAGCCTTTTAACGCCGACGGCACGTATGCAGAGGTGCCTGGCGTGGGCAATCCGCTGGCAGACATTGCGTACACCAACAGTGGCGATCAAGGCCTGCGTTCGGTGGGCAATATTTTTGGAGAAGTGGGTATTTTGAAGGGGTTAACGCTGCGCTCTTCCTTTGGTGTTGACTTCAGTTATGCAGAGGGTCGTTCGTTTACGCCTGTTTTCTATGTTTCCCCACAACAGTTAAACGAAAAGAACGATCTGTCTATTCGCGACAGCCGCAACTCAAACTGGCTCTGGGAGAATACGTTGAACTACAATTTTTCTGCTGGTGAAAAACATCGCTTCGACGTCCTGGCAGGCTATACCACCCAGCAATTGCGCTCGCGCATCTTCTCAGCAGCAGCGGAGAACATCATCAATGAAAAAGAAGACCTTTGGTATATCAACAGCAACAACCTCAACCCCAACAGCATTTATCACGGGGTTGATGCGGATCAAAACTATGCCTTGCTGTCTTACCTTTTCCGAGTCAATTATACCCTGAGCAACAAATACCTGTTTACCGCTACTTTTCGGCGCGATGGATCTTCTAAGTTTATCGAGCAAAACCGTTGGGGTAATTTTCCCTCCTTCGCCTTGGGTTGGAACTTGGCAGAAGAGTCGTTTATGGACGGCTTGAAGGCCATCAATACCTTGAAAATTCGGACGAGTTGGGGCCAAATTGGCAATGAGAAAATCAGTTATCTCGACCAATATGCGTTGATATTGAACAGCAACGATGCGGTGTTTGGTGCTACAGAGGTGCTCGTCCCCGGCTCCACGTATGGCAAAAACGGAAACCCTGATATTCGCTGGGAAACCACCACGCAGTCTGATATAGGCCTTGAGGTGGGTCTTTTTGAAAGTAAAATCACGGCTGAACTCGATTATTACCACCGGTTGACAGATGATATTTTGGTTGAATTGTCAACGCCAGGCTATACGGGCAACGGCCAGGGGGTGAAAGTGCGCTACAATGCCGCCTCGGTACTCAACCAGGGATTGGAATTTAACCTGGTGTACAATGGCCGGGCAGGCGATCTGAAATACCGCATAGGGGCCTTGGGCTCTACGGTTTCCAACTCGGTTAAAAGTGTTGGCGGCAGCAGTGGGGTAGATTCCACCCTCGTGGGCGGTTTTCTGGGCAATGGCCAATCTGTCACCCTTTCCAAGTCAGGGTTGCCCATTGGTGCTTTTTATGGCTATGAAACAGGTGGTGTTTTCCAAAATCAGGCACAACTCGATGCTACGGCACACGAATCCATCGCAGAAGTGGGCGATTTGATTTATGTTGACCAGAATAGCGATGGGAAGATCAACAGTTTCGACCGCGTATTCTTGGGCTCGCCCATTCCAAAATTTATTTTCGGGATTTCTACGGCGTTTAACTACCACAATTTTGACCTGGCCATTGATGTTCAGGGGCAAACAGGCAACAAAATTTACAACGGAAAAGAGGCTGTAAGGCCTGATTTGTACAATTTTGAAACGTCGGTGTTAAAACGTTGGACGGGTGAAGGTACCAGCAACGACGCACCCCGTGCCACCACCGGGGGATACAACTGGGTAACTTCCGACAGGTTTATACAAGATGGGTCCTTTCTGCGCCTTCGCTCGGTCACGTTGGGCTATACGGTTGCTGAAAAAGCCCTGCAGCGCGCTAAAATTGGGAAAGCCAGGATTTATCTGCGTGGCACCAACCTTTGGACGCTGACGAAATACACCGGTTACACCCCTGAAATTGGCAGCAACGATGTGTTGTCTTCCGGTATTGATTACGGTGCGTATCCCATCACTGCTGTGTACTCAATTGGTGCGAACCTCACTTTTTAGGAATTGGGCATTGTTTGGTTACAATCCTATAACTGTTATATTCCCACTTTCATCTTTCATAAAAAAATTAAAACCATGAAATCTGGTTCTATTGTCACCATCGTATTGCTGCTCATGTTAACCGGGTTGGGGGGCTGTAAAGACTTTTTAAACGAGTCGCCACAGGGCAACCTCACCCAAGAGTTTTTTCCATCCAATGAAAATGAGGCATCGCTGGCAACCAATGCATGCTATACAACCTTGCGCAACTGGTATTATCACAGCGGGGGGTATCCGATTCTTGACATCATGTCGGACGATGCGTACAAGGGCTCTAACCCAACGGATCAGGCCAATAACCTCAATCCTTATGACGATTTCACCTTTACAGCAAGCCAAGATGGGCTTGACCGCTGGTGGAATGCCTTGTACGAAGGCATCAAACGCACGAATGTGGTGATTGAAAAAGTGCCGTCAGTATCCATGGACGACCTAAAAAAAGCCAACCTGATTGGTCAGGCGCGGTTTCTTCGAGCATTGTTTTATTTTGATTTGGTGCGTGCCTGGGGGGGTGTTCCATTGGTGCTCGACACCAACCCGCCCTTGGGGCTCGCGCGTGCAACGGAGGAGGAAGTATATGCTGCTATAGTGGAAGATTTGTTGTTGGCTGTTCAAAATTTGCCAGAGCAGACCGATTTGGTTTCAGCTGATTATGGACGGGCAACAAAAGGCGCTGCGAAAGCGTTGTTGTCGAAAGTTTATTTGTTTAAAAAGGACTTCCAGAACGCGGAGAAATACGCTTTAGAGGTCATTCAATCCGGTGTTTACCAGTTGGATCCAAGTTTCAGCCATACTTTTTCCATTTACGGACAGTTCAACGCCGAATCAGTTTTTGAGATTGGCGCGCTGGGCAATGACGGCACCTCCAATGGTGGCAGCCAGTTTGCCAACAACCAAGGTGTTCGGGGTACGCCCAACAGGGGTTGGGGGTTCAACCGTCCTTCCGTTGAATTGAGGGCGCAGTTTGAATCCGGAGATGCACGCAAACAGGCGACGATTATATTTTTGGGAGAGGTTATTGACGGTGTTAGCATCTTGGGCGATGGCAATACCCCCGACTTTATCTATCTCGATCCTCCGGCCAATACTGTCATAAAAGAAATGGAGTGTTACAACCAAAAAGTATGGGTACCGGGCACCTCCACCGCTGAGCAGTGGGGTCATAACCGCCGGGTCATCCGCTATGCAGAGGTGTTCCTTATTGCGGCTGAAGCCTTGAATGAGCAGAACAAGCCTACAGATGCGCTGACATACTTGAATACTGTACGTGCGAGGGCCCGCGATGGCAACTCTGCGGGGCTTCCCATTGTTACCACGACAGATAAAAATGCGTTGCGGGATGTTATTTTGAAGGAGCGCCGATCGGAGCTTGCCTTGGAAGGGCACCGTTTCTTTGATCTGGTGAGAACAGGGCGTGCACAGGCGGTGCTTGGACCTTTGGGGTTCCAGTCCAACAAACACGAGCACTTGCCAATACCACAGACTGAATTGGATATATCCCAAGGCGCCATTCAGCAAAATCCGGGCTGGTAGGGTAAAATTGGGAATTTGGAATTCAAATATGGCAACAGATATATTTTTTACCAGTTGGGTGACACGCGGGCTGCCCAAAAATGGCCACTTTTTCGTCTCAGACGCGACCACGCCAACCAGTTATCAGTTATCGTTTGTAACTGGTTAGCGTGGCACGCTGTCTGGCCCAAAAAGGCCACTTTTTCGTCTCAGACGCGACCACGCCA